>DASWGR010000001.1:0-17165 GCA_036393535.1 Gaiellaceae bacterium
GCCAGGAACGGCATCACGGGCGCAATCGTCTGTACCGAGCGAACGAGCGCATGCCAGAGCGTCCACAACGCAACCTCGTCCCCAGCCCAAAAGCGCCGGCGGGAGCGGCGGATGTACCAGTTCGAGAGATCGTCGACGAACGATTCGAACGACCGGATGAGCGCCGGCGTCCAGTAGCGCTCATACGCCTCCGTCATCTCGGCGACGAGTTGCTCGGTGCGTTCGAGCAGCCAGTAGTCGAGGGGCTGGAGCTCAGACGGAGCCTCGCCGCCGGGCTCGAAGCCTTCGATGTTGGCGTAGTCGACGAAGAACTTGACGGAGTTCCAGAGAGTCAGCAGCCGGCGCTTGATCTCGTCCGCGGGCCCGTAGCCGAACTTCAGGTTCTGACTCGGCACCTGCTCGCAGAACATGAACCGGATGACGTCCGCACCGATGTTCTGTAGGGCTTCGGCCGCGTCGATCGAGTTGCCCCACGACCGATGCATCTCTCGGCCGTGCTCGTCGAGCAGCTTCTCGTAGGTCAGGACCGACTTGTACGGCGAACGCCCGGTGAGGGTCACCGACATGAACGACTGCGAGTAGAACCACAGCCGGATCTGCTCGCGCATCTCGGAGATCCAGTCCGCCGGGTACCACTTGTCCCAGTACGCGTGATCGGGCAGGTCGGCGCCGGTGAGCCCTGCGGCGGCGCCCGTCGCGTACCCGTGCTCAATCCACTCGGGGTTCTGCCACCCGAGGGTCGAGAACGGGACGATGCCGGCGTCCAGCCACGCGTCGCCGACCTCCTGGACGCGCCGGACCTCAACGCCGCATTCGCACGCGATCGGTACCTCGTCGATCCAGGGTCGGTGCAGCTCTTTCAACTGGTCGAGACCGCCCGTCGCGCGCTCGCGTAGTTCCGCGACCGAGCCGATTACGGTGAGCCGGCCGCAGGAATTGCACGGGTAAAAGGGCAGCGGCAGCCCGAAGTAGCGGCGCCGCGAGATGTTCCAGTCGTCCATGTTCCGCAACCAGTCGTCCATACGCTTCGAATAGAAGTCTGGCGTCCATTTCACAGTCGCGTTCGCGTCGAGCATCGGCTGGCGGATCTCGTCTGCACTGATCAGCCAGTCGTCCGCGATCCGGAACACGAGCGGCGTCGTGCAACGCCAACAAACGGGATAGCGGTGGATGATCGACCCGGCCTCGACGAGCCGTCCGCGCCGTTCGAGCTCCACGACCACCGGCTTCTCGACGTCTTCCGTCGAGCGGCCCTCGAACTCGCCGTAGCTGTCGTAGAAGATTCCGGCCTCGTTGATCGGCATCAGCACCGGTAGGTCATGCACGCGCGACAGCTCGAAGTCCTCCTTGCCGCAACCGGGCGCGACGTGGACGATCCCGGTGCCTTCCGACAGCGTGACGTCATCCCACGGGATCACACGGTGGACGACACCCTCCTGCGCCGGCAGCGAGTCGAACGGCCCCTCGTACTCGAGCCCGACGAGCTCCTCGCCGCGCGCGCGGCGCACGAACGTCGCGTCAGGGTTCCGCTCGACCGCCCACCAGTCGCCTTCTTCGGTCAGCCCGTACTCGGCGTCGGGCTTGACGGCTGCTGCGACGTTGGCGGGCAGCGTCCACGGCGTCGTTGTCCATACGACCAGCGACTCGCCCTCGCGTCCTTTGATCGGAAACCGGACGTAGAGCGAGGGGTGCGTGAGCTCCTCGTATGAGTTGATCAGCTCGTGCTGCGAGAGCGAGGTCCCGCAGCGGGGGCACCACTCCACGGAGCGGTGTCCTTTGTACAGCCAGCCGCGCTCATGACATTCCATGAGGAAGCGCCAGATGTACTCGATGTTCGCGTCGGAGAAGGTGTAGTAGTCGTTGTCCCAGTCCATCCACATGCCGAGAAGGCGGCACTGGTCGGTGATGATCTCGGCGAACTCCGCGACTCGCTCCTTGCAGCGCTCGTTGAACTCCGCGAGCCCGTACTCCTCGATCTCGCGCTTGGAGTTGAGCCCCAGGGAGCGCTCCACGCCGACCTCGACCCAGAGGCCCTGGCAGTCGAAGCCGTTCTGGTAGCGCTGGTCGAAACCGCGAAGCGCCTTGTACCGCTGGAACACGTCCTTCAGCGTCCGCCCCCAGCAGTGATGCGCCCCCATCGGGTTGTTCGCGGTGATCGGGCCGTCCATGAAGCTGAAGGTCGGCCCCCCGCGGTTCCGCTCGCGGAGTTGGTCGAAGACGGCCTCGTCGTCCCACCAAGCGAGGATCTCCTCCTCGAGGGCGAGGTGATCCGGATACTGCGTCAGCGGCTCGAACGGCATGGCGCCGATTCTAGGGGTGGAACATTCCTGCGTTCCGAAGCGTTCTCACCTGGGTACGACCGACCGACACGTTAAAACGGTCGCGGAGCAAAGCTCCGCGACCTCCTATGGGCGGCAGCGCAAGCGCCGCCTCGGAAGGACCGAATGGCAACCACAGCAACCACAGTGACCGAACAGAGCTTCGAAGAGGAAGTCCTCCAGAGCGACAAGCCGGTGATCGTCGACTTCTGGGCGGAGTGGTGCGGACCGTGCCACGCCGTCGCGCCCGTGCTCGACAGGATCGTGGAGGAGTCGAACGGCGACCTCAAGCTCGTCAAGGTGAACATCGACGACCAGCCGGCGCTCTCTCAGCGTTTCGGGGTCCAGTCGATCCCGATGATGATCCTCTTCAAGAACGGCGAGCCTGCCGCGGCTGCGGTCGGCGCCCAGCCGAAGCCTGCTTTGGAGCGGGCCCTCGGGCTCGCCGAGGCGGACTAGTCCCCTTCGGCTTGTTCCTTTTCGGAGTGCGGGATGGGCGAGACCGCCCGTCCCGCAGGCTCACCTTTGAGATTCAGGACGCGCATGCCGTGCACGAAGACGATGGCGCCGCCTAGCCAGCCGCCGAGCGTCAGGAGCCCGAAGCCGATCAGCGTCAGCACGTAGGCGCCGCTGCTGACGTTGCCGTGCGTGTAGGAGGCGTGGCCGAAGATCGCCGCGAGGGCGAAGAACACCGTCGCCGAGAGCATCGCGGTCAGGTGCAGGGTGGCCGTCTTCCAGAGCTCCGTCCCACGCGTGATCGACAGCCAGTCGAGTAGGCCGGCCAGTGCTGTCGGGCCGGTCACGATCAGGCCGAAGATCAGCGCAATCCACCAGCCGTACGCCCCTGAGCTATCGGTGATGCCGGTCACGTCGGCAAGACCGGCGACGGTGGCGAACGTGTACGTCCCGATCGTCACGTCCGTCAGCGGCGGATGGATCGGGTGACCCGGAAGCCCGCGCCACAGGTAACTGAGCTTCATGGCCCGGAAATCTAAGCGATCCCGGGCGGGTGCGCTTTTACGCCTCTTGCGACTCGAGGAATCTCAGGAAAGCCGCGTGCTTGGCGAGGAGCGCCTCGATTTCGAGGACGCCCGCGCCCGCCCAATCCTCGAGCCAGGTTTCGCTGAGATCGTCCTCGATCTGGTGAAGGCCGCGTTCACTCATGGCCTAAATATCGGCACGGTTGCCGGACGACACCATGGGCCGAATGGCTCATTCGAGGGGCCGTGAGTCCCACTAGTCTGGTCGTCCCTGGCCCCCTTGCTTCTCATCAATCCTCGCTCCGGCAAGGGCTCACCCACCGCCGACGAGCTCGCCGCCGAGGCCCGGGCGATCGGCCTCCAGACACACGTCCTACGGGAGGGCGAAGACCCGGCGGAGCTGGCACGCGCCTCGACGGCCGAAGTTCTGGGTATGGCCGGAGGCGACGGCTCGTTGGCGCCGGTCGCCGAGGTCGCGCTCGAACGCGACGCCGCATTCGTCTGCATCCCGTTCGGGACCCGCAACCATTTCGCGCGCGATCTGGGTCTCGAGCGTGACGACCCGATCGGGGCGCTACGTGCGTTCGCCGACGGTACCGAGCGGCGCATCGATGTCGGCCGAGCGGACGAGCGCCTCTTTCTCAACAACGTGTCGCTCGGCCTCTATGCGCGACTGGTGCACCGCCGCGAAGCTCATCGCCGGCAGCGCCAGGCGTTCGCGCTGGTCCGCGCGTGGGCGATCGTGCTCAAACACCGGCAGCCGCTCGGCATCACGATCGACGGCGAGGCGGTCGAGACACCGCTGGTGCTCGTCGCGAACAATGCGTACGAACTCGAGCTGCCCTCGCTGGGCGAACGCGAGCGCCTCGACGAAGGAAAGCTGCATCTGTACTCCCCCGGTTCCGAACCGTCGGAGCGTGTCAGCGAGCGATTCGTCGTCGACGCTGCAGCGGGCCGTCTCGAGGCGGCGGTCGACGGCGAGCCCGACGTGCTGGGGACGCCGGTGGAGTTCCGCGTCGAGCCACGCACGCTACGCGTGCTCGTGCCGCCGGGCGAGAGCGGCTGAGAGCACCTCCGGGTAGTGCGTGAAGGCGAGCTCCGAGGGCGGAGGGAGCTCGTCCGGCTCGAACCAGCGCAGGTCGACGAGATCGTCACCGGCCCGGGCCTCGCCGCGCCCATGCGCCGTCCACGCGAGGCAGAGCACGATCCGGCCGTCGTAGGGCTCGAGCCAGAAGCCAAGAAAATCGACCGGCTCAATCTCGAGAGCTGTCTCTTCACGAATCTCTCGCCGTAGGCCGTCGAGCGGATGCTCGTCCTCGTGCAGAAACCCGCCGGGCAGATCCCAGAGACCTTTCCCCGGATCGAAGGCGCGGAGACCCAGGAGCACGCGACCCTGCTCGTCGAAGCAGACCGCCTCTGCGCCGGGAACCGCGTTCGCGTAACCGACGTAGCCGCAGGCTGGGCACTCGGCACGGTCCTCGACCTTGTCGATAGCCTCGCCGCAGACCGGACAGAAGCGCCAGGCGTCAAGCACACCCATGGGAGGGGACCATGCACGATCAAGCGGAGGAGCGCGAAGAGTGAGCCCACGGGCCGCCGGCGCGACGCAGCACGAGCTGTCGCGAATCGGATTGCTCGCCTCGCTTCCCGGCGAGACGCTCGTGCGGCTTGCCCAGCACATGACACGGGAAGAGATTCCGGCCGGTGCCGGCGTCGTGTCGGAGGGTGAGGAAGGCGACCACTTCTATGTCGTCCTCAGCGGGATGCTCGCCGTGAGCCAGAGGAGCCGCGGAGCACAGAGCGTGCTGCGGCCGGGCGACTACTTCGGCGAAGTCGCGCTGGCGATGGACATACCGCGCACCGCGTCAGTCCGTGCACTCACGCCGGTGACGGTCGCGAGCTGCGATCGAAAGACGTTCGACGAGTTCGTGCGGCCGCTGTTCGCGGACGAGTCGTGACCGTCTGGCACCGGTGCCAGGCACGGGTACGAAACGGTCACCGAAGCGTTCCGTTACGCACGATTCCGCCGCATGCGGCGTGGGCGTACCGGTGCCAGGCACGGGTACGCAACCGTGACCCATCTGTCACGCAGATTCGCCGAGCACGGCGTCTGACAGAAGCGGCCACGCTTCCTTCGACCATTCGCCGAAATCCAGATCTGTGAGGACGCCGAGCGCGAGCTCGGCTTCCGGATCGATCCAGAGGAAGGTGCCGCTGCCGCCGAAATGGCCGAACGTGCGCGGCGAGTTGCGCGAGCCGGTCCAGTGCGGCGACTTGTCGTCGCGGAGCTCGAAGCCGAGGCCCCAGTCGTTCGGGTCGAAGCGGCCGAAGTCCGGTAGCACTCCGGCGAGGCCGGGGAACTGCACCATCGTCGCCTCCGCCAGCGTCTCAGGCGCGACGAGCGTGGGGCGTTGCAACTCGCGGGCCAGGATCAGCAGATCGTCGAGCGAGCCGTGCAGATCGGCGGCGGGCGAGCCGCGTAGCTCGGCCTGCAGCCCGAGCGGCTGCAAGACGCCCGCAACGAGATAGTCGGCAAAGGGCATGTCCGCCCGGCCGGCGATGTGGTCGGCGAGCGTCTCGAAACCGACGTTCGAGTAGACGCGCCGCTGACCGGGTCGCCCCGTCGGCGCGCCCGGCTCGAACGGGAGACCGGACGCATGCGCGAGCAGATGCCGCACGGTCGAGCCTGCCGGGCCGGCCGGCTCGTCGAGATCGATGACGCCCTCCTCCGCTGCGACGAGCGCCGCGAGAGCCGTGACGAGCTTCGTCACCGAAGCCCAACGCAGCACCTCGTCGCGAGCACCGTGCGTCGCGACGAGCTCGCCGCCGCGCGCGACACCAGCAGCCGCGAACGATGCGGGCCACTCGTCGATCTGCCGAAGTGCTTCTTCCACCGGCGCGCGATACTAGACCCGTGGCTCGCCGCCTCGTCTCCTCCGGCTCGCCGTACGAGCCCACGATCGGGTTCTCGCGGGCGGTGCGCGACGGCCGGCACGTCTTCGTCGCCGGCACGTGCGCGGTGATGCCGGACGGCTCCGCCCCACCCCCCGATGCGTACGGTCAGGCGAAGCGCTGCCTGGAGATCATCGCGGCAGCCCTGGCCGAGGCGGGGGCTGCGTCGGAGCACGTCGTGCGCACGCGCACCTTCCTCCTCGACGCCGGAGACTGGGAAGAGGTGGGCCGCGCCCATGGGGAGCTCTTCCGCGAAGTGCGACCCGCGAGCACGATGATCGTGGTCTCCGCACTCCTCGATCCGCGCTGGCTGGTCGAGATCGAAGCTGACGCGCTGCTTCCCGAGTAGTAAGACTCCCATATGGAGCACGACGGGCGGCAGATATATCCGGCCTCGATCACGGGCAAGGCCGCGGGCTTCGCCACGGGCGTCAGCGTCCTCGATCACAAGTTCGGCCAGAGCGATCCGTACACGCTCGGCGTCGAGGAGGAGTACATGCTCCTCGACGGCCAGACGTTCGATCTCGTGCAGCACATCGACACCGTGCTCGCCGCCGTCGCGGGTCACGAGCTCGAGCCGCGCATCAATGCGGAGCTGATGCAGTCCGTGCTCGAGATCGCGACACCGGTCTGCCACACACCCGCCGAGGTGGCGGAACAGCTCCGGCACATCCGCGGCTACGTCTGCGGCATCGCCCGTGAACGGGGCATGCGCGTCGGCTCGGCCGGGACGCATCCCTTCAGCCTGTTCGAGCGGCAGCGGATAACCGCGCGCGACCGTTATCGCGCGCTCGTCGACCAGATGCAGTACGTCGCACGACGCGAGCTCATTTTCGGCATGCACATCCACGTCGCCGTGGACGACCCCGACAAGGCGATCCAGGTGGTCAACGGTCTCCTCCCGCACATCGGGCCGCTGCTCGCGCTGTCCGCGAGCTCACCGTTCTGGCGCGGCGAGCCGACAGGTCTGCGCTCGAGCAGGCAGATGATCTTCGCGGCGTTCCCCCGCTCTGGCCCGCCGCCGCGCTTCAAGAGCTACGAGGACTACGCGGAAGTCGTCGGACAGCTGGAGAAGACCGGCTGTATCCCCGACTACACGCACATCTGGTGGGACATCAGACTGCATCCGCGCCTCGGCACGATCGAGGTGCGCATCTGTGACGCAGTAACGCGCCTCGAGCACGTCGTCGCCATCGTGGCGTACTGCCAGGCGCTCGTGAAGCTCTTCTCCGAGCGCTTCGACCGCGGCGAGCAGATCACCTCCTACCACCGCATCCTCACGACCGAGAACAAGTGGCTCGCAGGGCGCTACGGGCTGGAGGCGCCGCTGATGGATCTGGCAACCGGCCGCCGGAACCGCGTCGCGGTCGGACAGCTGATCCGGCGCACGTTGCAGGAGATCGAGCCGCATGCCCGTGAGCTCGGCTCCGACCGTGAGCTCGACGGCATCGAGGAGATCTTGCGCAACGGCAACGGCGCCGACCGCCAGCTCAGGGTCTTCAACGCGAACCGCGACATCATCGAGGTCGTGAGCGAGATTGCAGACACAACGGAGCTTGCGGCTGAGCCTCAGCTCGCGAAGTAGGGTTCGCGCTCGATGCTGGGAGCAGGAGACCAAGTTCCGAAGGCGACCGTTTGGACCGCACCTCACGTGCGCCACACGCTCGAGGAGCTGCTCGCGGACGGGCCGGCGCTCTTCGTCTTCTACCTCTTCGACTGGTCGTCGACCTGAACGCACGAGATGGAGCTCCTGCGTGACAGGAGCCCGGAGTTCCGCGAAGCGGGTGTTCGCCCATTCGGCATCTCGGGCGACTCCGAGTGGACGCACATCGCGTGGGCTCAGGCGCTCGACCTGAACTTCCCGCTTCTCTCCGACTGGAACAAGGAGGCGATGCAGGCGTTCGGCGTCGAAGGGGAGTTCCGCGGCCACCGTGGCGTCGCGGATCGATCAGCGTTCCTCGTCGCCCAGGGCGGTACGGTCCGCGGCGCATGGCGCTACGACACGGCCGAGGTGCCGGACTTCGACGAGCTTCTTCGCGCCGCGCAGGCTTTGTAGCCCTCGGCGCTGCTCTGTATCTCGCGGCCGGCGCGGCCGCAACCTTGCCTGCGATCCTGCACGCGCGTTCGCACTTCCTCTCGGGCGGCGCGCCCGCACACGGCGAAGCTTCCCCCGGCGACCACCTGCAGACCCTGTACCACTACTGGCTCGTCGGCCACCAGCTCGAGCACGGCCGCGCCCCGTGGCGGGACCCGTACACCTTCCGCCCGGAGGCGAAGCAGCAGCCGAACTTCGCCGGCTGGCCTTACGGGATCCTCTTCTGGCCCCTCGGCGCGGTGTTCGGCCTCGTCAGCGGCTGGAACGTGCTGCAAATCCTCTTCTACGTGCTCGCGGGTCTCGCGGCGTGCGCCTGGCTGCGCGAGCTCGGCCTGCCACGGGGCCCGGCGCTTGCAGGCGGGCTGGCGTTCGCGATCGCGCCGTACCGGGTCGAGCAGAGCGTCGGCCATCTGCTCGGACCAATCTCGATTCTCATCCCGCTTTCGCTTTGGGCCTTCGAGCGAGCGCGGCGTGGCAATCGCTGGTGGCTCGCGCTCGCCACGGCAACGCTCGCATCGATTCCGCTCTCGGGACAGGTGCATCTCGCGCTCGGAGCGATCCCGTTCTTCCTCGGCTACGCCTTCTGCCGAACACGCGACCGGGGCCTCTTGCTCGGCGCCGGAGCCGGAGCCGTCGCCGCCATCGGTGCGGGCCTGGTCGTCCGGCATACCGTGATCGAGCAGTCGACGCAATCGGGAGGACGCTCGCTCGACGAGATCGGCTTCTATTCCGCTCATGTCGGCGACTTCGTCTCGCGACACGTCGATCACGCACGCAGCGAACAGTTCGTCTTCCTCGGCTGGGTGACCCCGCTCGTCGCGCTCGCCGGTCTCCTCCTGCTCATCCGGTCACGCCGTTATGCGCTCGCCACCATTCTCGGGCTCGGAACGTTCGTCCCGATCGTGCTCGCGCTCGGAACGCGCACGCGGATCTACTCGGCGCTCTGGCACGCGCTCCCGCCGTTTCGCTTCCCACGTGTTCCGGAGCGCCTCCTGCCGATCGCCTGCCTGTGCATCGCGGCCCTGTTCGCCCACGCCGTCGCGCAGAGCAGGCGAACGGTCGTGGCCGCGCTCGCGATCGCCTTGCTCTTGGTCGACCTGCACGCACACGTCTACGGCAAGTCCGCGCCCGGCGATCCGGGCGTAATCCCGTCGGCGTCGGGGCGCTTGCTCGAGCTTCCCGTCTTCGATCCCGGCGTCCACTACGGTAGCGTCTACCTCTGGTACGACACCGCCGCGCAACGTCAGCGCCCCGGCGGCTACTCGACCACGGCGCCCAAGCCGGCGAAGCAGGTCGCGAACCGTCTCCAACGTCTCAACTGCGGCGACTGGAGCGGCGACATGGCCGGGGAACTGGAGCGCCTCGGCGTCGGCGCGATTGCATTGCACCGCGGGCTCTACGTCCGTAACCCGGCGGTGCCGAGCACGGGCTGGTTCGCGTCAGGGGGACTGCTCGCGCACGGCTGGCAGGTGCAGCGAACAGCCGGGCCGGTCTGGCTCTTCGAGCGCGGCGGCATCGGCATCGCACCGAAACGCATCGAGCCCGTCCACTCCCGCCCGATCTTCTGCCAGGGGTGGTTCGCGAACACCGCCGGGGCGGGCCGGTACATGAGCGAGACGCACGCACCGTTTTGGGTCTACGGAAGCGGCGCATTTCAGCTCGAGTTCGCTCCGTCTCCGCTCACCCCACACGTGACGATCGACGGGCGCTCCGGGTCCGAGCCGCGCTCGAAAGGATGGCACCTCGTCGCAGTCGATGTCGACAGGTTGGTGAAGGTCGAAGGAGAGAGACGGAAAGTCGGGCTGAAGCTACTGCAGGTAATTACATCCCCATAGCGTGGTATCCGGAATCCACGTACAGCGTCGTCCCCGTCACGTTCCTAGCGTCGTCCGAAAGGAGATAAGCGGCGGCCGCGCCGACGTCGCCGGCATCGATGTGACGATGTAGCGGCGAGCGTTCCTCCACGATCGCCTCCATCGTCGGGAAGCCGGCGATCGAGCGCGCGGCCAGCGTGCGCACAGGACCGGCGGAGATCGCGTTGACACGAATGTTCTTCTGGCCGAGATCCCACGCGAGATAACGCACCGACGCATCGAGCGTCGCTTTCGCCACGCCCATCACGTTGTAGTGGGGGACGGCGCGCTGGCCTCCGAGATAGGTCATGGTGACGATCGACCCGCCGCCGCGCGCTTCCATCAACGGCTCCGCGGCCCGCGCACAGGAGACGAGCGAATAGGCGCTTACGTCGAGCGCCATCCAGAAGCGGTCGCGCGGTGTGTCGGTGAAGCGGCCTTCGAGATCCTCCGCCGCAGCGAAGGCGACGGAGTGCACGAGCAGGTCGAGGCCGCCGTCGAATGCTTCGCCGACTTCGCGGAAGACCCGTGCGACGTCTTCATCGGAGCGGACGTCACATTCCGTCACGAGCGGGCTGGAGACGGAATCGGCCAGTTCGCGGACGCTCTTCTCGATCCGCTCGCCCTGATACGTGAACGCGAGCTCGGCGCCGGCGTCGGCGAGTCGCTTGGCGATCGCCCACGCGATCGACCTCTTGTTCGCGACGCCGAGAACCAAACCCCGCTTACCTTCATAGCTTCCGGTCACCCCGCGAGCATAAATCCCTTCCGCTACATTGCGGACCCTTGCGCCGTTCTGTGGGTCTTGTTGCGGTCGCGGCGGCGCTCTCGGCAGCCATCCCCGCCGGCGCGGCTCTCGTCCCGATCGGCCGCACCTTCGGCGATCTGACTCTTCCCCGCGTTCGCGCGGGCACGCTCACCATTCCGCCGAACCAGGCTTCCGGCCGGGTGCGCGTGATCGTCGGCCTGCCGCTACCGCCTCTCGCGTCCGGACCGGGCCGAGGGCTGTCCGGGCACGGCGGCAACCGAAGGCTGGACGTGACGAGCGCTTCCTCGCTGCGGTATCTCGCCCAAGTTTCCGCAGCGCAGCAGCTCGCCGCGGCACGGCTTTTGCGCGCAATTCCCGAGGCGCGAATCGGCCGCCGCTACCAGGTCGTGCTCGACGGATTCACCGTCTCACTGCCGGTGACGAAGCTTCCCGCGCTGGCGCGCCTCGGCTTCGTGCAGAAGATCTATCCCAGTGTCCGCTACCACCTCGCGACCGACACCAGCCCCTCGGTGATCGGCGCGACCGAACTGCAAACGCTTACGGGCGCCAAGGGCGACGGGATCAAGATCGGCATCGTCGACGACGGCGTCGACAGCACGAACCCGTTCCTGAATCCCGCCGGTTATTCCTACCCGGCGGGCTTCCCGAAGGGCGGCCGGAATTGGACGACGCCGAAGGTGATCGTTGCGCGAGCATTTCCCGGGCCGAACTCGGGGCGACCGGGCCGACTGCCGATCGACCGCACGGCGTCGTTCCACGCGACCCACGTCGCAGGCATCGCCGCAGGCGATTCCGGAACGTGCTCGCCGGGCGGCAGCGACCATCCGCCCACGTGCGGGCTTTCAGGCGTCGCCCCGCGCGCGTGGATCGGCAACTACCGGGTCTTCAACGTGCCCACGCCGATCGGCCACGTCGCCAACACGCCCGAGATCGTCGCGGCGTTCGAGTTCGCGGTGCGGGACGGCATGGACGTCATCAACTTCTCCGGCGGCGGCGCCGAGACCGAGCCCGCAAACGACGCGATGATCGACGTCATTCGCAATGTGACAGCTGCCGGCGTCGTGTCGGTCATCTCGGCCGGAAACGATCGCGACCAGTTCGGCATGGGCTCTGTCGGTTCGCCCGGATCGGCTCCCGAAGCGATCACGGTTGCGGCGGTCTCGAACACCCACGTCTTCGCCCCGACGCTCTCCGTGCGCACCGCCGGGGCACCCGACGACCTCAAGGGCCTCGCGATCGCAGGCGCCGGCAGTAGTCGCTTCCCCAGCTCGTACGCGTTCAGCTCCCACCGGCTGGTTGACGTCGGAGCGCTCACGGGAACGACAGGGGAGAAAGTCGACCGGCGTCTCTGTGGCCCTGACGACGACACCAACAACGCCGGGAAGTCCTCGCTGCGGCCGGCCTCGCTGAACGGCGACATCGCGCTCCTGTCCCGTGGACACTGCACGTTCGTCTCGAAGGCGGTTCGAGCTGCAGCCGCAGGTGCGATCGGAGTCGTGGTCGTCGACAACCGCTCCGGCGGGCCGGATGCGATTCCCATCGAGCTGCCGCTGCCGGCGGGGATGATCTCGGACCTCGACGGCGCCAACCTGCGCGCGTATCTCGCGACGACGGGCGGTGCTGCCGACGTGACGGTCGGCAACGCGATCCAGCGAGTGGAGACGGGCCGCAGCGGCGTCGTCACGAGCTTCTCTTCCGGGGGCCCGACGGCGTTCGAACATCTACTCAAGCCCGACGTGTCTGCGCCGGGAGGCCAGATCCTCTCGTCCACCTTGCCGGAATTCAGCGGAGGATCGCCGTTCGCCGTCTTCGACGGCACGAGCATGTCCGCTCCACACGTCTCGGGAGCCGCGGCGCTGCTCCTCCAGCTTCATCGCGGGTGGACGCCACAGCAGGTCAAGTCTGCGCTCGTGTCGACCGCGGGCGCCGCCTGGGCAGACACAGCGCGTACCCACGAGGCGCCCGTGACGCTCGAGGGAGGAGGCCTGGTCGACCTTCCGCGGGCGGACCGGCCACTCGTGTTCACCGAGCCGGCGTCGCTCTCTTTCCAGGATCTCAACGTCAGCCATCGCAGCGACAGCAGGGCGCTGGTGGTTCGCGTCACCGACGCGGGCGACGGCGCGGGCACGTGGCAGGTGCAGCTCGCACCACAATCGACATCGGGCGGTGCATCGCTCGACGTGCCCCCGGCGCTCTTCGTCCCGCCCGGCGGCGAGGCAGACCTCGTCGCGGTGGCACGGGGAAGCGCGGACGCAGCGGCCGGCGAGGACTACGGGTTCATCCTGCTGCGGCGTGGCGAAGACACGCGCAAGATTCCCTACGAATTCTTCGTCGGGAGGCCTCAGCTGGGACTGCTGCAGCCGAAGCAACTCGAACGCTTCCAGCTCGGCGACACGGTGAACGGGCCGAACCGCGTCTCCGCGTACTGCTGTCCGGCCGCACCTTTTGGGCCTCCGCCGGACTACGTGGGTCCCACGATGAGCGAGAGCGGCACGGAGACCCTCTACGTCACGAGCATCGACAGGCCTGTCGCCAACATCGGCGTCGCACTCGAAACGTCGAGCGCCGGGTCGATCATCGACCCCTGGTTCCTCGGCTCTCCCAACGAGCGCGACGTGCAGGGGTACGCAGGAACCCCGATCAATGTCAACGAGCTGATGTACGACTTCAGCATCGACATCGGCGCGGCGGGAGCGTCGTTCCCGAAGGTGCAACGCTTCTATGTCTCGGTCGACTCGGGGTCGGACGACTTCACGCACCAGCCCCTTCCCGGCCGCTACGTGCTCCGCTCCTGGGTGAACGATGTTCGCCCGCCGCGGGTCCGGCTCTTGACGAAGCGCGTCGCCGCCGGCCGTCCGACGATCGTCGCCCGGGTGATCGACAAAGGCGCCGGCGTCGACCCGCTGTCGCTCGTGATCGCGTACCGAGGCGTGCTCGTCGGTGCGGTGCTGTACGACCCGATCTCGGGCATCGCGATCTTCCCGCTGCCGCAGGAGGCCGCCGCAATTCCGAAGGGCAGCACTCGCGCCGTCCTCACCGCGTCTGATTACCAGGAGTCCAAGAACGTCAACTCGATCGGCAACGACATCCTCCCGAACACGGCCTTCAGGCCGGTCGGGATCACCGGCGTCTCGGGCCCGGCACTGACATGGGTCTCTCCCGCTGAGAATCAGTGCGTCGGAAAAACGGCCGGCCTTTTGGTTGTCGCAAGCTCGACGAAGCGGGTGCGATCGGTGCGCTTCTTCGTCGACGGGAAGCAGATCGACATCGACCGGAAGGGCGCGTCCGACCTCTTCTCGGGCTCGTGGACAACGCGCCGCGCGTCGGCAGGAAAACACGAGCTGCGCGCCGTTGAGACGGATGCCGTCGGGCACACGCTCGCCGCGACACGCCACGTGAAGGTCTGCCGGTAGCGCACAAACGCGTAGCGGTCGTCACCGGCGCGTCGAGCGGGATCGGCGAGGCGATCGCCCGCGCTCTAGCAGGCGAGGGCTGGCACGTGGTGCTGCTCGCTCGCCGCGAGGACCGTCTGCGCGCGCTCGCCGAGGAACTCGATGCGGAGTACGAAGTGTGCGATGTCTCACGCCGTGAAGACGTGGAGCGGGTTGCCGCATCCGTTTTGGAGCGTCAGCCGCAGATTCACCTGCTCGTGAACAACGCCGGCATTCGTGGTCGCGCCGGCTTTGCCGCGATCGACCTGGAACGGCTCGAGGAGGTTCTGCGCGTGAATTACCTGGGCTCCGTGTGGTCCCTGCGCGCGTTTCTGCCGGGACTCGAGGCAGCGGGACGCTCCGATGTCGTGAACATCGTCTCGGTGGCCGGCACGGTCGTGTTTCCCCCGTCGGGCCCCTACTCGGCGTCCAAGCACGCACAGCTCGCCTTCTCCCGCGCCACTGCGGCGGAGTTGCGCGGGCGAGGGATCCACGTCCACACCGTCAACCCGGGCTTTGTGGAGACGGAAGGATTCCCGCAGGCATCAGTGCTAGGCAGCGCGCTCCTTCGGCGACTCGTCGTCGGCCCGGAACACGTGGCGCGACACGTTCTCAAGGTTCTGAGGCGCGACAAGGGTGAGACGTTCGTGCCGAGGTGGTATCGAGCCGCCGCCGTCACGCAGGCACTCGCGCCCGGACTCTTTGCGCGGCTCCTCTCCCGCGCCGGCTACCGCCAGACTTAACGGCCGCACCGGCGAAGCCGGCACGGCCATCGCAAGCGACGCCTCAGCGCGGCTTGCGCAGGAGGTACCAGCCGCTTTCGGCCACGTAGGCCTCGGGCCCGCCCGGCGAGAGCTGCCGCGCACGTTCTCGCGCGTCGCCCTCGCAGCCGGCGAGGTCGAAGTAGTAGGCGAGCTCGCGCCGATGCGTCTGGAAGCGGGTGCGGATCAGGACGAGACCGTTGGCCTCGAAGAGCTGCCGGAAGTCGACGTCCGGCAGCGTCCGTGTATGTGAAGGATCGCGTGCACGTTCGAAGCGGTCGAGGTCCAGCGCGGCGAGCGGGTCGACGGGCGCGATCTGGTCATCGACGAAAACGCGGCCGCCCGGCGCCGTGACGCGGGCGAGCTCCGCGATGGCCGGTTCGGGATGCGCGATGTGGTGCAGCGTGCGCCGTGAGCAGGAGAGATCGAACGAGCCCGTCTCGAAAGGCAGCTTCGTCGCGTCGCCTTCGACAAACGTGACGTTCTCGGGCGCACCCTTGCGGGCCCGCTCGAGCAGCTCCGGGACGATGTCGACGCCCACGACCTCCCGGACGAGCGGCGCCAATGCGAGTGCAAGTGTGCCGGCACCTGTACCGGAGTCGATCGCGCGCTCGTCTCCGGTAGGCGCAACGAAGGAGCGGAGCTGTTCCCGAACGGTTTCGATTTGCCGCGCTGCGTGTTCCGCAACGCGCTCGGCCGTCGCCCCGAAGCGCGCGCGTACGTCGTCGACGTTCGACCGCTCCGATTCAGGCATCGATCACCGTGCGCCGCGCGCGCAAGGGGTCCGAATCTATCCGGCAGACGAGGTCGTAGTTGATCGTGTCCGCAATGCGGGCGTGAGCCTCCGCGAGCACGCCGTGTCCGAGGAGCACGACCGGTGCGCCGACGGGCAGCTCACGGTCGAGCTCGACTGCGAACGAGTCCATCGACACCGTGCCGACAACCAGCCTGGGCTCGCCCGCGACCCGCACCTCGGTGCCGGTGAGGTCACGGCGGAACCCGTCCCCGTAGCCGACCGGCACGATTCCGATCCAGGTGTGGGCCTTCGCGACGAAGCGCCGGCCGTAGCCGGTGCTTTGCCCCGGCTCGAGCCGCTTCACCTGTGCGAGTGCCGACTGCCAGGACAGAACGGGCTCGAGCCCGTCTTCCTGGGGATCCGTATTGAACGGGGACAGTCCGTAGATCGCACCTCCGCAGCGCACTGCGTCGAAGTGTGACTCCGGCAGGCGCAACGCGGCGGCGCTGTTTGCGGCGTGGCGCGTCAGGTGGCTGTACTGCTCCGTT
The DNA here is from genome assembly GCA_036393535.1 of Gaiellaceae bacterium. GTDB lineage: Bacteria > Actinomycetota > Thermoleophilia > Gaiellales > Gaiellaceae > 3-1-20CM-4-69-9. The sequence continues at coordinate 16,444 of DASWGR010000001.1, forward strand.
GCGGCGCGGAAACGTTCCAGCTGCGCCCGGGCGAAGGCGACATCGCTGTCGGCCGTCGCCAGGTGGGTCATCAGCCCAACGACCTCGGCAGGCGGTGAAGGCAGCTCGGTGAGCCCATAGCGGCCCATCCCGGTGTCGAGCTTCAGGTGCACACGCACGCCCTCCGGTATCTCGCCGTCGGCAATCACGAGCTCGAGCCCGGCGTCGCGAGCCTGCGAGACCTCCCGGTTCGAGCCGGCGGGGCCCATGACGATGATCCGCTCGGTGCGGTATTCGTTGCGCAGGGCGAGACCTTCCGGGATGGTCACGACGCAGAGCGCCGTCGCGCCCGCGCCGAGCGCGGCGCCTGCAACATCGGTCGCGCCATGCCCGTAGCCGTCGGCCTTCACGACGGCCCAGAGCCGGGCACCGTCGAGCGTCCGCAGGAGGGTGCGCACGTTGCGTCGCAAGGCGCCGAGATCGATCGTGATCTCTGAGCGGTGCATTTAAGCCAGGGCTAGAGGGAGGGAGTCGATCACGTCTGAGGCCACCAGGCCGACCTGGTGTGGCGCGAGCTCCGCAGCCCGGCCGTGCGCGACCGCACCGGCGGCGGCGGCGAGGCGAGCATCCATTCCTTTCGCGAGGAACGACGCGATCACACCGGTGAGCACGTCGCCTGTTCCCGCCGTTGCCAACGCGGGCGTGCCCGTGTCGCACACCAGCACGCCCTCGCCGGGCGCAGC
>DASWGR010000002.1:0-44070 GCA_036393535.1 Gaiellaceae bacterium
GCACGGAAGCCGTGACTCGCGCTCTGCAGCGTTTCTGATGTCCGACAAGGACTACTCGGGGACGCCGCTGGGCAAGAAGCTGGGCGCGAAGCCCGGCGTGGAGGTGCTGGTGCTCTTCACGACAAGCCTCAAAGAGCTCAAGCGTCGCTTTCCGGCCCTGAAGAAGACGCTCGGGCCGGCCGACGGCCTCTGGGTCGCCTGGCCGAAGAAAGCGTCCGAGGTCGAAACCGACCTCGATTTCCGGACGGTTCAGGAGATCGGTCTTGCCGCCGGCCTCGTCGACAACAAAAGCGCGGCGATCGATGGAGACTGGCAGGCCGTCCGCTTCGTCTACCGCAAGGACGATCGGCCTCGATAGCATCGCCGGGGCCGTGAGTGCCTTCAACCTCGAACGCCTCGACAACGGGCTGCGCATCCTGACCGCGCCGATGGACTCGGCACAGTCGGTGACCTGCGCAATCATGCTCGCCGCCGGCTCGCGCTACGAGACGCCCGAGACGAACGGCATCGCGCACTTCGCGGAGCACATGTTCTTCAAGGGGACGGAACGCAGGCCGACGGCCCGCGACATCTCCATGGAGATCGACGGCATCGGCGGCGAGTTCAACGCGTTCACCGGCAAGGAATACACCGGGTACTACGTCAAATGCGCGGCAGAATCGCGCGACGTCGCGCTCGACGTGCTGGTGGACATGCTGCGCCACTCGAAGTTCGCCCCGGACGAGATCGAACGCGAGAAGGGCGTGATCATCGAGGAGATGAACATGTACTTCGACACGCCGCGCGACTTCATCGGCGGCGTGTACGAAGCGCTGCTCTACGACGACCAGCCGCTCGGCTGGGACATCATCGGCCGCAAGGAAACTATTCGCAGCGCGAAGCGCGACACGTTCGACGGCTACGTCGATCGCTGGTACAAGCCTTCCAGGATGGTGGTCGGGGTCGGCGGGAAGATCGGCGACGACCTGCACGAGCGGGTCCAGGAGCTGCTCGGCGACATGGACGAGGCGCAGACGGGACACCCCGAGCCCGTCAAGGTTGATCCGCACGACCACGCGCACGTCAAGGTGCACACAAAGACTTCCGACCAGGCGCACATCTGCCTCGGCGTGCACAGCTATTCGCTCGAGCACCCCGATCGCTACGTGCTGCAGGTGCTTTCGACGATTCTGGGCGGCGGGATGTCGTCGCGCCTCTTCACCGAAGTGCGCGAGCGCCGGGGCCTTGCCTACTACGTCTACGGTCTGAACCACAGTTACACGGATGCCGGCTCGCTGTACGCACAAGCCGGCGTCGACATCAATCGTATCGACGACGCCGTCAGCACCATCGCGACCGAACTGCGCAAGGTCGCCGACGAGTCGGTACCGGCCGCCGAGCTCGAAAAGGCCAAGAGCTTTTCGAAAGGCCGGTTCGTCCTCCAGCTCGAGACGTCGCAGGGCCTGATCATGTTCGGACTGCGCCGCGAGGTACTGGAGAGTAGAACGCCGGATCCGGAAGAGATCCTCGCCGAGATCGACAAGGTGACCGCCGAGGACGTGAGCCGGGTCGCGGGCGACCTGATCGAGAAGCAGGGACTGAACCTCGCCGTGATCGGCCCGTTCGACGATCCGGACCGGTTCGAAAAGCTGCTCGCCTGAGAGTGCGGTATCTCATGGGCGCATGCTGTCTCGCGCTCGTGGCGGCCGGATGCGGCAGCAGCGGGAAGTCGTCGGCAACGACAACGGCGACTACCGGAATCAGGATCACGCTCACGGGCAAGTACCACTACCCGCCGAGGGTCATCGTCAGCTTCATGCGCAGTTGCACGCGGGGGAAGGAGGCCCGGCAGGAACTGTGCGCCTGTGTGATCGACAAGCTCTCTTACAGCGTGTCGAATCGAGACTTTGCCGGCGTGCTCGCTGGGAGAGCGGTTCAGCGAGTCAAGAGGGCGACCAGGCGCGCGACCGCCGCTTGCGCCTGACCTAGTCCTCGGCGGCGTCGGTCGCCGCGCGTTCCTTGAGCTCTTCGACGACCGTCGGGTCGGCCAGCGTCGTCGTATCGCCGAGCGCGCGATTCTCCGCAACGTCGCGGAGCAGGCGCCGCATGATCTTGCCGCTGCGTGTCTTGGGAAGCTCGGGCGTGAACACGATGTTCGCCGGCTTCGCGATGGGACCAATCTTCTTGGCGACGTGGTCGCGGAGCTCCTCGAGCATCTCGATGCTGCCTTCTTCGCCGCCCTTGAGCGTCACGTAGGCGACGATCGCCTGGCCGGTCCGCTCGTCCTTGCGCCCGCAGACCGCCGCCTCCGCAACCTTCTTGTGGTCGACGAGCGCGCTTTCGACCTCGATCGTCGAGATGCGGTGGCCGGAGACGTTCATGACGTCGTCGACACGGCCGAGCAGCCAAAAGTCTCCGTCCTCGTCGATCCGTGCGCCGTCTCCGGCGAAGTACACATTGCTGTACTTCGACCAGTACGTGTCACGGAAGCGCTGGTCGTCCTTGTAGATACCGCGCAACATCGCGGGCCACGGGCGTTTCAACACGAGATAGCCGCCGCCTCCCGGCCCGACTTCCTCGCCGCTCTCGCTGTACACGCCCGCGTCGACCCCGGGAAACGGCTTCGTCGCGGAGCCCGGCTTGGTCGTCGTCACCCCCGGTAGCGGCGTGATCAGAATCATGCCGGTCTCCGTCTGCCACCAGGTGTCGACGATCGGAGTGCGGTCGCCGCCGATGTGCTCGCGGTACCAGATCCAAGCCTCAGGATTGATCGGCTCGCCGACGCTGCCGAGCAGGCGCAGCGATGAGAGATCGTGCTTCTCGGCGTGCTCGGGCCCCCACTTCATGTGCGAGCGAATCGCGGTCGGCGCGGTGTAGAGGATGTCGACCTTGTACCGCTCGACGATCTCCCACCAGCGTTCCGGATTCGGATAGTTCGGCACACCCTCGTATATGACGCCGGTTGTCCCGTTCGTGAGCGGGCCGTAGACGATATAGCTGTGCCCTGTCACCCAGCCGACGTCAGCGGCGCACCAGTAGACCGAGTCCGGCTTGATGTCGAAGATGTAGTGGTGCGTGGCGGCAACCCCGACGAGGTAGCCGGCGGTTGTGTGCACGATGCCTTTCGGTTTTGCGGTCGTCCCCGATGTGTAGAGGAGATAGAGCAGGTCCTCGGCATCCATCGGCTCGGGCGGTGCGGAGGCCGGATCGTCGTCCTGTCCCTGCGCGAGCTCGTGCCACCAGGCGTCCCGTGACTCGTCGAACGGAACCTCGTCGCCCGTTCGTTGCAGCACGACAACCTTTTTCACCTTCGGAGCCTGTGCCACCGCCTCGTCGGCGTTCCGCTTGAGCGGGACCTTCTTGCCTGCGCGCCAGCCCTCGTCCTGCGTGATCAGGAGCTCGCACTCCATGTCGTTCATGCGATCCGACAGCGAATCCGCGGAGAAGCCACCGAACACGACCGTGTGCGGCGCACCGAGGCGCGCGCACGCGAGCATCGCGATCGGCAGTTCGGGAACCATGCCCATGTAGATGCCGATTGGCGTCCCCTTCTTCACGCCGAGGTCCTTGAGTGCGTTCGCGAAGCGCACGACCTCCCGCTGCAGGTCGGCAAACGTGATCGTACGCCGCTCGTCCTCCGGCTCGCCCTCCCATTGGTACGCGACCCTGTCGCCGTTGCCGGCTTCCACGTGCCGGTCGACGCAGTTGAAGCAGACGTTGAGCTTGCCGCCGAGGTACCACTTCGCGTAGGGCGGTTCCCACTCGTAGAGCTTGGAGAAGGGCTCGAACCACGTGACACGACTACGGCCCTCCGTCTCCCAGAACTCCTCCCAGTCGCGCTCGTAGATCTCGGGCTGGCCGTTCGCCTGCCGCGCGAACTCTGGGTCGGGCGCGTAACGACGCTCCTCGAGGAGCATCGTTTCGATCGTGTTCGTCAAGGCGTGAGGTCGTAGGGATAGTCCGTGAGGACCTCGTAGCCGTCCTTCGTCACGAGCAGGAGGTCTTCGAGGCGCAGGCCGCCGTAGCCCGACCGGTACAGCCCCGGCTCGATCGTGACGACGTCGCCCGGAACGAGGTCGTGCCCGATCCGGCTCATCGAGGGCAGTTCGTGCACCTCGAGCCCCACGCCGTGGCCGAGGCCGTGGAAGAACCCGTCCTGCAGCACCTCACCGGGCTCCTTGTGGAGCTGCGTCTTGTAGCCGGCGCCGTGGAAGATCTCGCACACCCCCTCGTAGAGCTCGCGGCCGTTGACGCCCGGCTTCACGCCGGCGGTGGACGTGTCGAGCGCCTCCTTCACGAGCCTGTGCCATTCCTTCACTTCGTCCGAAGGCTCACCGACGACGTAAGTGCGCGTCATGTCCGCGAAACACCCCGTCGCCTTGTCCCTGGGGAAGAGGTCGAACACGATCGGCTCGTTCGGCGCGATCTGGCCGGAGCCCATGTTGTGGCCGACCGCCGTCTGCGGCCCGTGCGACACGATCATGTCGCTGCCCTCGACCTCGTGGTCGGCGAAGACGTCCTCGATGACGCGCTTCAGCCGTTCGCAGGTGAGCGGCTCACCGTCTACTTCGAGACCCGCGCCGTTCGGCTGTGCCCGCCGCAGCAACTCGCGCGACGCGTCGAGCGCCGCTTCGCACGCGCGTTGCGCATTGCGTATCCCGCGCAGTTCGGTTTCGTTCTTCGAGCGGCGGCGGTCGTAGAAGAGGTCGCGGTCGACAACGAGCTCGATCCCGTTCGCACGGAGATGGTCAGCATGCCCGACCGGAAAGCTCTTGGGGACGATCGCGCGCTCGATCCCGAGGTGGCGGCAAGCTCGCACTGCGAGCTCGAGCGTGATCTCCCAGCCCTGCAGGCCCTGCGTGAAGAGCTCGTCGGAACCGAGCTCCTCGAGGGGGACGATCTCCAGTTCAGGCGCGTCCTCTCGAACTCGCGGAATCTCGAGGGAGTGGAGGATCACGATCCGCCGGCCCTCCTTCTCCGCGTAGAGGAAGGGATCCGGGATCGGTACCGGCACTTCGTGGCGCAGCTCCGGTGAACGAACCGTGTCGCCGTAGATCAGCACGTCGGGCACGGGGCGGATCCTAACGGCCACGTCTCAGGGACTGTCCCTGGGTCGTGTCCAGATCAGCCTTGTCAACGAAGACAACGACCCGCTGCATAGACTCCAAAACGTGGACGACGCGCTGCAGCGTGCCCAGAAGTTGATGGCCCAATGGGACGACGAGCTGCGCAAGGAACTGCCCAAAGGGGCCGACATCTTCGATGCGCATACGCATCTCGGCACCGACATCGACGGCATGGTCGGGATCTACGAGGATCTCGAGCGCGGGATGGACAAGTACGGGATCTCCCGCTGTTTCATGTTCTGCCTGGACGAGCCCGACCGGCACCCCGGGTTCCGGGCCGGCAACGACAGGACGCTCGAGTTCGGCGAGCGCTCGAACGGCAGGATGATCCCCTTCGTCCGGCTGGATCTCGCAGAGGATCCGATCGGCGAAGCGACGCGGATGCTGGACCGGGGGGCCAAGGGGATCAAGCTCCACCCGCGCGCGCAGAAGTTCCTGCTGAACGACGAGCGCCTTTCCCCGATCTTCGAGCTCGCTGCCGACCGCAAGGTCCCGATCCTGATCCACGGCGGCCGCGGCCTGCCGCCGATCGCGGACGACCTGGCGCGGGTCGTCGACCGTTATCCGGAGGCGCAATTGATCGTCGCGCACGCAGGAATCGCCGATCTCGCAGCCCTAGCAGACCGGCTCGGCGGCAAGGCAGGCATGTTCTTCGACACGTCGGTCTGGAGCCCGCTCGACCTGCTCGGCCTCTACCGGCTCGTCGGGCCGGAGCAGGTCGTCTACGCGTCGGACTACCCGTACGGACAGCAGCCGGCGTCGCTGCTGATCTCACTGCGCACCGCGCGGCTCGCACAGCTGAACGACGAACAGGTTCGCGGCGTGCTCGCCGGCAACGCCAATCGCATCGCGGACGGCAAGGCCCCACTCGAGCCCTCGGCGCCGAAGGGCACCGACACCTTCTCGCAGCCGATGGCGCTCGCGCGCATCCACCAGTACCTCTCGATGGCGACGCCACTCCTCTGGACGAGACAGCAGGATCGAATCGGCGTGCTCGGCCTGGCGCTGAACGCCTGCGACGACCGGGCCAACGGGCACCGCCAGGAGCTCGATCAGATCAGGGAGCTCCTGACCGTCGCGCAGGACATGTGGTTGACACTGCCGGAAGATGGGGACGAAAGGGACCGCATGGCACACACGCGCGCGACCTTCCGGCTCATCCACCTCGCCGACATCGTGGCGGTGACGACGCCTGCCTGAGCTCCGCATCAACGGCGAGACGCACTCCTTCGACGCGCCGGTCGGCCGGTCGCTCGCGCAGGTGCTGCGCGACGACCTCGGCTTCACGGGCACCAAGGTCGCCTGCGGCGAAGGTCACTGCGGCGCCTGCACCGTGCAACTCGACGGCGTGCCCACGCTCTCGTGCATCACGCTCGTCCACACGGTCGGTACTCGCGAGGTGACGACGATCGAAGGGCTGCGCGACCATCCCCTCGTGGCTGCGTTCGTTCGCACCGACGCTGTGCAGTGCGGGTTCTGCACGCCCGGTCAGGTCGTTTCAGCCGCGGCGCTCGTCAAAACGAACCCGAGCCCATCCCAGGACGAGATCCGCCACGCGATGTCCGGCAATCTCTGCCGCTGCGGTACGTATCCGAAAATCGAGGAGGCCATCAGAACTTGGCAAGACTGATCCGCACCGAGAAGGAAGTCGAAGGGCGCTACGAGGAAGTCTGGATCGTGGTCGACGAGGATGCGCTCGACCAGTGGCCTGCGGGACCTCTCACGACGGTGGGCCAGAAGGTGCCGCGTGTCGACGGGGCAATGCGGGTACGCGGCGAGGCGCTCTACACGGCCGACGTGCAGCTGCCCGGAATGCTGCACACGGCGGTACTCCGTAGCCCTTACGCACGCGCACGTGTCACCTCAATTGACCTCGAGGCTGCGCGCAACGCGCCGGGCGTGCGTGCGGCGATCGGCCCAGCCGACCTTGACCAGCTCACCGACGAGCCTGCCTATGTCGGCCACGCAATAGCGGCGGTCGCAGCGGATACCTTCGGCCAGGCGCAAGCGGCTGTCGAGCGAATCGCAATCGAATGGGACGTGCTCGAGCCGCTGCTCGACCCCGACGAGGCAGTCCGGCAAGAGTCGTTCGTCTCGGACGTGGCCAAGTACGAGCGGGGAGACTTCGAGCGCGGGCTCGCAGAAGCAGACGTGGTCGTCGAAGCCGAGTACAGAACGCAGGTCGTTGTCCACAACTCGATGGAGACGCATCAAGCGGCCTGTCACTGGGAGGACGACGGGATCACGATCTACATCTCAACCCAGTACATCTGGGGCATCCGTGCGTCGATGGCCGCGGCGCTCGGCCTCCCGCCCGACAAGGTGCGCGTCATCTGCCATGCGATGGGCGGTGGCTTCGGAGCCAAGAACAGCCCGGGCGACTACACGCCGATCGCCGCAGAGCTCGCGAAGAGGACGGGGCGGCCGGTCAGGTGCGCGCTCACTCGGCGTGAGGAGAACGTTGCCGCCGGCAACCGCAACGCAACTATCCAGAGGCTGACCGCAGCCGCGACGTCGGACGGCACGCTCGTCGCGCTCGGCGGTGACTTCGTCAATGCAGTCGGCTTCTCGGGCTGGTCGGCCACGACAGAAGGCCCGATGAAGATGCTCTATTCGTGCGACAACGTGCGCACGACGCAGTACCCGGCGAAGCTCAACCTGCCGCCGATGGCCGCCTTTCGAGCTCCGGGCTTCGTCGAGGGTACGTTCGCGCTGGAGTGCCTCCTCGACGAGCTTGCAGTGAAGCTCGGCATCGACCCACTCGAGCTGCGGCGTCGCAACTACGCCGACTCCGACCGCACCGATGACCGTCCGTTCTCATCGAAGAACCTCGCTGAGTGTTATCGCCGCGCGGAGCCGCACTGGGCAAAGCGCGACGAGGTTCGCGCACGCAGCCAAGGACCCTGGAAACACGGCATCGGTCTCGCGTCGCAGATCTGGTACGGAGGCGGCGGGCCGCCTTCGTACGCGTGGATCCGCGTCGGCTCCGACGGACGCGCACAGGTCGTCACGGCGATGCAGGACATCGGCACAGGAACGCGCACCGCGATGGCGCAGATCGCTGCGGAGGAGCTCGGGGTTCCTCTGGAGCACGTGCAGGTCTCACTCGGCGACTCGGCGCGCGGACCGTTCGCGTCCATCTCCGCAGGCTCGTCGACCGTTCCGTCGATGGGGCCGGCGGTGCGCTCGGCCGCCGCGGACGCCAAGCGTCAGATCATCGAGATCGCGGCGCAGCGGTTCCATCTCGAAGAGCGCGTGCTCGATCTTCGGGACGGCCAGATCGTGTCCGCTGACGGCGGCTCCTGGCCGCTCACCGAGGTCACGGGCCTGCTCGAGAGCGGTCAGATCCTGGGCAAGGGAGCACGAGGACCGAATCCGGCCGGCATGCAGGTCCTGACTTTCGGCGTCCAGGTGGCGGAGGTCGCCGTGGACGTCGAGACCGGAGAGGTGCGCGTCGACAAGATCGTCGCGATCCATGACGTCGGCCGCGTGATCAACGCGCTCGGCGCCGAAAGCCAGGTTGAGGGCGGGATCATCCAGGGCATCGGTCACACGCTGTCGGAGGAGCGCATCGTCGATCCGTCGACGGGCTCGATCCTCACACGCACGCTCGACGCCTACCGAATGCCCACGATCGCCGATGTCCCCGAGATCGTCACGGACCTCGTCGACGTGCCGGATCCGCACCTGACGAACCTCGGCTCGAAGGGTCTCGGCGAGCCGCCGATCATCCCGGTTGCAGCCGCGATCGCAAACGCCGTTCGAGATGCGACCGGCGCGGAGATTCGCTCGCTGCCGATCACCCGCGAAGAGATGTTGCGCGCACTGCGCGAGGAGCGGGCCCGCGAGAAGGAGCGCAGTGGAGCTCCTGCGGCCGTCTAGTCCCGAAGAAGCAACCCGCGCGCTCGGCAACGGCTCGCGGGCGCTCGCGGGTGGAACGGAGCTCGTCCCGCTCATGCGGGACGGCCTTGTGCGCGCCGACACGCTCGTGTACATCAGCGAGGTCGTCCCGCGGGGAATCGACGGCACGCGCATCGGCGCGGGTACGACACTGGCCGAGCTCGAGGCCGATCCACAAATCCCGCAGGCGCTGCGCGAAGCGTGCACGCAGGCGGCTTCGCCGCAGCTGCGCTCGATGGGGACGATCGGCGGCAATCTCCTGCAGGCGACGCGCTGCTGGTACTGGCGACTGGGCTTCGATTGCTGGCTGCACGGCGGCGAGAAGTGTTTCGCGAGGGACGGGGCGCAGCGCGAGCACGCGATCTTCGGCAACAAGCAGTGCGCGTCCGCTCACCCGTCCGACCTCGCGGCGGCGCTGCTCGCGCTCGGCGCCACCCTGCACACGACGCAGCGCGAGCTTTCGGTCGCGGATCTCTACCGGCTGCCGACCGACGACAACCGCAACGTCACGACGCTCGCGCCCGACGAGTTGATCCTCGAGCTCGACGTTCCGTCGCCGGACGCCTCGATCTACCTCAAGGCGATGGACCGGCGGAAGTGGGCGTTCCCGATTGTCGGCGTTGCCGCCGCGCGCTTCGACGGCGAGGTTCGAATTGCCCTCGCCGGGGTGGCTCCGATTCCCTGGACACTCGACTCGACCGCGGCACTCGACGAGGCCACGCCTCTTCCCGGCACGGCCTATAAGGCCGAGATCGCCCGCGCCCTCGTTCGCCGTGCGCACGACGCCGTAAAGTCCGCCTCTGACGCCGCAAAGTCCGGCTCGCGCTAAGCGCGAGCCATGATGACTTTGCGGCGACGCATCTCTCTGGGCGCTGGGAAGCCACGGCGGGCACAGCCCGCCGTGGCGGTCGCAGTGAGCCTCGCGGTTTGCACGCTCGTGGCCTGTGGCGGCGACAAGGCCGGTACACCAACGGCCGGTACGCAGACGGCCGCGGCGCCTTGCCCTACGACCGGCAAGCAGGTGACGTTCCCGCTGCTCGACAAGTCGAAGACCTACACGGTCGACGTGCGTACGAACTTCGGCGCCTTCGACATTCGCCTGGACGTAGCGGACTCGCCGTGTACGACCTCGTCGTTCGCCGCGCTGGTGCGGAAGCGGTTCTTCGACGGCACGACGTTCCACCGGATCGTGCCGGGCTTCGTCATCCAGGGCGGAGATCCGACAGCGACGGGTCAGGGCGGGCCGGGCTACAGCGTCCGGGACGTCCCGCCGCGCGACTCGCGCTACACGGAGGGCGTCGTAGCAATGGCCAAGACCGCGGCGGAGCCGCCCGGAACCTCCGGAAGCCAGTTCTTCGTGGTCACGGCCGTGGACGCAGGCCTGCCGCCCGAGTACGCAATCCTCGGCGTCGTCACCAAGGGGTTGCGCGTGGTCGAGAAGATCGGCCGGCTGGGAAATCCGGTGAACGAAAGGCCAACCCGGCGGGTCGTGGTCCAGCACATGGTCGTCACGCCGTAGCCTGAAGACATGATTTCCGCAGTCGTGCTCGCGGCAGGAGCATCGACACGCTTCGGCTCGCCGAAACAAGCAGTCCTGCTCGAACCCGTCCTGGAACGGGTGCGCGGCAGCGCCTCGATCGACGACGTCCTCGTCGTGCTCGGTGCCCACGATGTCGAGACGCGTGAACGTTCCGTGCGCTGCCCGGACTGGGAGCGCGGACCGGGTGCCTCGCTTCGGTGCGGCCTCGCCGCGCTCGGCGATGAGGTCGAGGCGGCCGTCGTCATCCTCGGCGACGGGCCGAAGCTCGACCCGCGTGCAATCGATCGCGTGGTGGCTGCGTGGAGGGAGGAACGGGCCGACCGCCTCGCGGCCACTTACGGCGGGGTTCGCCTACATCCCCTGCTGCTCGCGCGCGGCGTCTGGGGCGAGGTGCCCGACGCGGGTCTGCGGGCTCTGCCTGCTCAGCTCGTGCCCTGCGACGACCTCGACCCTCCAGGAGACGTCGACTTTGCCGATGATCTGACTCGGTGAAGGAAGGATGGCCGCCCCCGAAACCCGAATGAGGATGAGCATGGAGCTCGTTCACCCACTCGAGCCGACCGGCGAGGAGTCGCCGCTGGCGCGCGCCCGCCTGCACCGCCAGCTGACGGTCGAGGAGACGGCGCGGCGCGCCGGGATCACGGCTGAGGAGGTGCGCTGGCTCGAGGAGGGCCGCGTGTATCGCTTCCCGAAGCCGGACGATGCCCTGATCGCGACCGCCCTGTACGCAACGGCGCTCGGGCTGGACAACCGCGAGGCGCGCGAGCTGGCCGGCCTGCCCGTTCCGCCGCAGCCGCTCGTGCGGAGCCCGCTGCCCCGCCTGCTGGTCGTGGGCGGAGTCGTGATCGCTCTTGCCGTCTTCGCGACCCTGCTCCTGATCCCCCGGTCGGGCAGCAAGCCGACGCAGGGCGGCCCGAGCGCCATTCTTCCGCCGCCGTGGCGCATCCCCGTCAACGTTCTGAACGGCAGCGGCGACATCAACTACACCCGACAGGTGGCGAGCCGCATCGGCGCGTTCGGCTACAGCATCAAGAAGGTCGGCCGCGCAGACAACTTCACCTATCCGCAAACGGCGGTGTTCTTCCCACCCAAGTGCGACGGCGTCGCCGTCCGGCTCGCGAAGCAACTCGGCGTCCCGACAAAGCCACTCCCGGGCGGGACCGGACCATGCCAGCTCTTCGTGATCGTCGGCCCCGCGCGCGGCCCAGGCGAATAGCGCCTACTGCAAGGGAGTACGGAGGCTGGCTAGCTTCGTCTTGAGCTCGACAGGCATCGGCTCATGCTGCACGGCCTGGCGCACGAACTGACGCAGCTTCTCCTCGAACTTGTACCGCTTGCGGCAGTACGTGCACTCGTCGAGATGCGCCTCGGCCTCCGCGCGTTCCAGATCGGTGATCACGCGGTCCATGTACGGCTGCATCATCTCCTCGCAGTGCGTGCAGGGATCGTACGCCGTCATGATTCCTCGCTTCCCACCGCAGACTCGGCCATGGCTTGCTTCAGGATACGCCGACCGCGGTGCAGACGCGACATCACCGTCCCGATCGGGATGTCGAGGATCTGCGCAGCGTCGGCATAGGTGAAGTCGCCGACGTCGACCAACACGACCACGTCACGGAAGTCGTGCGGAACCTCGGAGAGCGCTGCGACGACGTCGTTCTGGGACAGCCGCTCGACGACGCGCTCCTCGTCGCTCACTCCGTCGCCTGAGGCTTCGAGCTTGTTGTAGAGGAAGTAGTCGCCTTCCTCGAGCGGCTGCGTGTCGGGAGTCCGTTGTTGCTTGCGGCCGCGGTCGATGTTGAGGTTCGTCAGAATTCGTAGTAGCCAGGCGCGTAGGTTCGTTCCGGGCGTGAACGACCGCCAGCTGCGAAATGCGCGCGCATACGTCTCCTGCATCAGATCCTCGGCCTCCTCACGGGAACCGACGAGATGGCGGGCCACCCGATAGACCTGATCCGAGAGTGCAAGCGCGTCCTCCTCGAAGCGCACGCGGTCGCGCGCTTCAGTTGCCAGTTGCCTTGCGTCGGGCTCCCGTGTGGTCTCGCTCATCTCGGGCCACCCTACCAAGGCGTTCCTGGCGTAAACGTACGGTTGTCCACATGCATTCCGGGAGAACGTTTAGGCCACTTCGCGGAAGCCGCCACGGGCCATGGCATCGAGCAGCTGCTCGCGTTTCGTGCGCTCGTCATCCCAGGCGAGCGTGACCTGGCCCATCAGGTTGGCGCTGGCTTCCTCGAGGCCCTCATGCCCTTCGAGCACCTTCGCGAGCCGCATGACGCAGCGCTCACAGCGGATGCCGCTGACCTGGATCGTCTCGGTTACGACGGCCACAGTTCCTACGCTACCGCCCGCTCGATGAGATCTGCGCAGACAGCAGTCAAGCCGTCCGCCCGGCCGATCTCCAACTGGCGGTCGGCCTCGCACGTCTCTGGATCGAGGCCTTCCAAGGGAACGGGCAGCTCGCGCGCCAGCTCGGGGACAGTCAACGCTTCGTCTCGATCGGGATGAACAAGCTTCCCGTGCGGTCCGAAGCGCGAAGCAGCCCAGCGGTTCTGCGCGTAGACGCCGCGCTCGGCAGGCTCGAACGGCCGCGGCGGTGAGTCGATTGCCCACGCGCAGAGCGCATGCACCAGACCGACCAGCGCACCGGTACGCTCGACCGAGGTCGCCTGGTCCGGCGTGCGAACCTCGAGCGTTCCGAATCGTGGATGCGGGCGGACGTCCCACCAAAAGCTCGTGTAGTCGTTCGCCAGCCCGGTCGCCGCCATCCGCTCGATGAAACGCTCCCACTCCGTGTAATCGCGGAACGCCGGCGGCGCCCCATGGCGCGGCAGGAAGCCGAGCACTTCGGCGCGGATCGAGAGCATCCCGGTGTCGCGCCCCTCGAAATAAGGCGAATTGGCGGAGAGAGCGAGCACGAACGGCAGCCAGGGCAAGATCGTCTCCATGACGCGAAAACAGGTCTCTGCATCGGGCATGCCGATATGGACGTGCAGGCCGCTGACGCCCTGCCGTCTCGCGGCGGGGCCCGCGTACTCGACGAAGTCACGGTACCGATCGACGGGCGCAATCTCCTGCTCGGCTGGGATGCTCGTCGGATACGAGCCTGCCGCCGCAACTCGGTACCCGTTGTGTTCGGCAATCTCGCGCGCGGCGCGGCGCAACTCGACGAGGCGCTCGAGCGCCTGCTCCGCCGTGTCGCTCACGTCCGTCGTCAGCTCGACGACCGATGCGTGCAACTCGGTCTTGAGCGTGCCTGGAAGTTTGCGTCCGTTCGCGCCGGCGACGAGCGTCTCGACCGCCGGCACGAGCTGCAACGTCTCCGCATCGATGATCCAGAGCTCCTCCTCGACGCCGACGGTCAAGGAACGCCCGAACTGCTGCTCGATCACCTCGCCCTGACGCCGTGGACCGGGCCGCCGGCCGCTTCCCACGCGTAGTACGACGCGCTGGGCCCATAGGAGGGCTCGTACGCCTGGATGCGTGGATTGCGTCCGACCTCCTTCGCGCGCTGCGCATGGTGAAGCAGATTCGGGTCGTCGCGCCGCTCCCAGACGAGGATCAAGTGCGCGGCAGTCATGAAGCCGGCAACGAACGTGCAGCCCTGCGCCGGACAGGGAAAGGGATTCGTCCGCACGCAGAACCAGCCGCTGCGGTCGCCGCCTGCGTCGTCCTGCCAGAGCTCTTCCTCCCAGATGAGCTCTGCGTCCGCGAGGACACCGCTCCCCGGCTCGATCCGCCCCTCCTCCACCGCGAACAGGCTACCCGTCGGGCACCGCGCTTCGGCTTCGGGCAATCTAGGACCGGGGTCCGGGCAGCCTGGCCCGCAGCCGCAGTCGGGCCAGGTGCCGGGCGCGCTTCGTGCGCGCCCACCCGGGCCCCGCTTATTGAGCCTTCCAGTCGCGGAACGCGCCGAGGAGCGCCTCCTCGGCTTCCCGCGACACGTCCTCGAGGCGCAGCGTGCCGGTGAGCTCGATCGTGCGCCTCATCTGCTCGACGTACATCGTGCAGCCGTCACAGGCCGAGAGGTGCGCGTCGAAGCGCTTGCGCTCGCCGGAGGACAGATCGCCCTCGAGGTACGCCGTGACGAGCTCGACGAGCTCCCGACAGTTCAGATGGGCGAGACCGATGGTCATTGTTCCTCCGACAGGTACTGCTCGAGCGCACCTCTCACCTTGGCGCGGGCGCGGTGGAGCAACACGCGTTGATTGGTCTCCGAGAGCTCGAGAGCGTTACGGACCTCGTCGGCGGTCCACCCTTCGACGTCTCGCAGGGTGATGACAGTCCGCTGGCTCGGCGGCAGCCGCTCGATCGCCCGTTCGATCATCGAGCGAGTCTCGTTCGCGAGGAGCCTGTCCTCCGGCCACGCGCGCGGTAGGACAGCCCAGTGACCCGTTCCGGTGAAGCGCGAGCGCTCGACGGCGGGCTCAAAGCCGCCTTCCTCTGGGTCGAGAGTCGAGAACGGGACCGAGCGCCGCTCTCGCTCGCCGCGTGTCTTCGCGGTATTCGTGAGGATGCGGAAGATCCATGTCTTCAGCGAGGAACGCCCCTCGAAGCGGTCGATCCCGTTCAAGACCGCCAGCCAGGTTTCCTGGACGACGTCTTCCGCCAGAGCCAAGGTGGGCACGAACATTCGCGCGACGCGC
Source organism: Gaiellaceae bacterium (assembly GCA_036393535.1). Taxonomy (GTDB): domain Bacteria; phylum Actinomycetota; class Thermoleophilia; order Gaiellales; family Gaiellaceae; genus 3-1-20CM-4-69-9. Next base: position 15,192 of record DASWGR010000002.1, read on the forward strand.
AGGAGCGACGGGTTCAGCTCCCGGATCAACTCTATGAAGGCCTCCTCATCACCCGCCCGCAGCCTTTGCACGAGCTTCGCATCCTGCGGCGAGAGGAGCTGCTCCATCGATCGACTGTATCGCCGTCAGTGGGATCAGAATGCGGCGTCCGCTACGGCGCGAGCTCCAGTGTGCGTAGGCCGCGCAAGTCGATCCAGATGCGTTCGCCGTCCGTGACGACCTTCATCACCACGGCCTCGCAGTGCGGACAGCGCAGAACGGTTCCGGCCGCTAGGTAGACGTGGACCGCGCCCACCGCCTCGACCGCACCGCAGCCGTCGCAGGTTCCGACGGCCGTCGTCACTTCGGCCGCGAACACCTCGCGGAGAAGCCCTGCCGCCGCATTCCCGTCGAGCCTCAGTGCCTCCATCTCATCCTCCTGTCGGGCCGAAACGCTCGGTCTTGATCCGCGCCGGCTCGTGTCCGAGCCCCACGAGCCCCTCCGCCACCGCCTCGACGAACGGAGTCGGGCCACACACGAACGCCACCGCAAGCTCCTCGGGGGCGACCTCCGCGAGTAGCTCCCGGTCGACCCGGCGGCCGTAGCCCTTCCAGCCCGGCGGCTGCTCGCGCGTGAGCGTGTACACGATCTCGAAGCCGTCTACGCGTTGGCCATGCCGCTCGAGCTCGTCGCGATAGATGACGTCCTCCCATGACCTCGCCGAGTACAGCATGCGGGTGCGGACCGTGTCTCCGTTCGCAACGCGCTGCCGCACCATCGCCATCAACGGGACGACGCCGGATCCGCCGCCGACGAGCAGCACGGACCCGCCCGGATTTGGATCCCAGACGAAGTAGCCGCCAACAGGTCCGCGCAACTCGAACCGGTCTCCCGACCGCGCCTCCTCGGTCAGATATGGAGAGACCTCGCCGTCGTCGATCTGCTCGATGGTCAATTCCACACGAGAGCCGCCGGCCGTCGAGGCGATCGAATAGCTCCGCTGGGCCTGATATCCGTCGTCAGCGGTCAACCGAACGTCCACATGCTGGCCGGCTCGGTGACCGGGCCAGCCCTCGACGTCGAGAGCGAGGGTCTTGACCCGATCGGTCTCGGGCCACACGTCCGCAACCTCGGCGACGTGCCAGTTCAGTCGCCCCAGTACCGCTGTTCCTTCCACGGGTCTCCGTAGATGTGGTAGCCGTTCGATTCCCAGAAGCCGGGCTCGTCGGTCTCGGTGAGGCGGAGCCCGCGCACCCACTTGGCGCTCTTCCAAAAGTAGAGATGCGGGACGAGTAGCCGCGCGGGGCCGCCGTGCTCCGGTTCGAGCGGCTCACCGCCATAACCAGAGGCGATCCACGCCTTACCGCCGGTGAGATCCGCTAGAGGCAGGTTGGTCGTGTAGCCGCCGTCGCAGAAAGCGGTCACGTACTCGGCTGACGTCTCGACCCCGTCGAGGAGCGCATCCACTGGGACGCCCTCCCAGACCATGTCGAGCTTCGTCCACTTCGTCACGCAGCTGATGTCGACGGTGATCGTCTCGCTTGGCAAGGCGCGAAACTCGTCCCAGGTCCAGCGGTGTTGCTCATCGACCTCCCCAACGATCGTGAAGTCCCATTCGTCCAGCGGCGTATGCGGTGTCGGGCCGGCCGAGAGCACTGGAAAGTCGTCCGTGACGTACTGGCCGGGCGGAACGCGGTCGCGCGGCGCGTCGTCACGCCTTCGACCTCTGAAGCCTCGTGAAACGATCGGCATGCGTCCTCCTTTCGGTGTGCCCCATCATGCCCTTCTAATAGACCGGCAAGCGGCGCGACTGTTACCGATGCACAACCCAGAGGAGGTTCGATGAACACCGAGGGCTACGACCTGATCGTCCTGGGCTCCGGCTCGGCGGCGCGAGACGGCGCAGGCAGAGCTCTGCGAGAGCACGGCGCGCGCGTCGCGCTGATCGAGCATTGGCTGTGGGGAGGCTCCTGCCCCAACGTCGCCTGCCGCCCGACGAAGGCCTACGTCGTCGCGGCCGAGCTGATGCACGACGTGGGTCACCACGCCGCAGAGCGGGGCATCGATCTCCCGGAGCCGGCGATCGAGCTTGCGCGGACGCGCGCGTGGAAGGACTCCATTCGCCGCGACCAGCAGAGCTGGGTTGAAGTCCTCAAGGAAGCCGGCTACGAGGTCGTGCCCGGGACTGCGGCCTTCGTCGACGCACGGACAGTGCGTGTCGGCGAGGGACAGTTGAGCGGCGACAGGATCCTCATTGCAACGGGCAGCCGCACGGCGGTTCCACCCATCCAGGGCATCGAGGAAATCGAGTGGATCGACCACGTCAGCGCGCTCGAGCTCGAAGAGGTGCCGGAGTCTCTGCTCATTGTCGGGGCGGGACCCGTCGGACTCGAGTTCGCTCAGATCTTTGCCCGCTTCGGCTCGCGCGTGACGATCGTGAACACCGGTCCGCAGATCGCAGCACGCGCAGACGCGGAGGCGGCTGGCGAGCTGCAAGCCGCGCTGGAGGAAGAAGGGATCGAGGTCGTGCTGAACAGCGGCGTCGACTCATTTGCACGGAACGGGAGCGTGGTCGAGGCAACGGTCGGCGGCCGTGCCGTTCACGTATCGCATGTGTTGCTTGCTTCGGGCCGAGCGCCGAACGTCGAGGAGCTCGAGCCCGACCGCATCGGCCTGGAGATCGGTCGCGGCGGCATCGTGGTCGACGACCGCCAGCGCACGAATGTCGACGGCATCTGGGCGGCAGGCGACGTCGCGGCCGGCCCGATGCTGACGCCGATCGCGCAGTACCAGGCGCGCATCGCAGTCGAGGACATGTTCGGCGACGGTTCCCGGCGCGCGGACTACTCGGTGCTCCCGACCGCAGTCTTCACGGATCCCGAGCTGGGCGACGTCGGGCTGACCGAGGCAGAGGCAGAGCAGCAGGGCCACGACGTCGGCGTCGTCACGCATCCGCTGCCGGCGGTCACCCGTGCGCAGTACACGGGTGCGAAGCACGGTCTCTACAAAATCGTCTTCGATCGCGGGACTCGCCGTGTGCTCGGCGTCCACGTCGTCTCGCGCGCGGCAAGCGACATCGTCGGCAGCATCACGCCGGCATTAAAGCTCGGCGTCACGGTGGAAGATCTAGCGTTCATGCATCATGTGTATCCGAGCTACAGCGAGGGCCTGAAGGCGGCGGCTGAGAAGGCGTTAGTCCCGGTCCGTTAAATGTACGGCCGAGCCAGGCTGAACCCTGGCACGGCACAAAAGAAAAAAGCGAGAGGCCCAGGCAGGCGTGTGGGCCTCTCGCTCTGTGCTTCCGCGCGCCGTGCTGGCCTACGGCTCCGGCGGAAGCAGGCCCCCAGGGGTACGGGGCCAGTCAGGGCGGCCAGGTGGAAGAGTCACGGCTGCCGCCCGAGTTTCACGTTGAGGTGGATCCGGCTTGTTCCGCGGACGACCTCGAGATCGATCCTGTCGCCCGGCTTCTTCGCCGCGATCAGGTCGACGAGGCGCTCGACGGACGGCACCGGCTGGCCGTCCACCTTGACGATCACGTCGCCGCCTGCGGGCCAGCTCTCCCCTTCGACGGTCACCTGATTCGTCGCGGGCTTCAGGCCGGCTTTTGCAGCGCCGGTACCGGGGCGTACCGACGCGACGAGCACGCCGCTCGTGACCTGTAAATGGAACAGCCGCCCGATGTTCGGCTGGAGCGTCTTGCCTTCGATGCCGAGGAACGGATGCTCGACCTTGCCGTGTTTGATCAGTTCCGCGACAACGTCCTTGACGGTGTTGATCGGAATCGCAAAACCGATGCCGACGTTGCCCTGGCTCTGACCCCCGGTCTCGATCTGCGCGTTGACGCCGATCACCTGACCCTGCGCGTTCAGCAGCGGGCCACCCGAGTTCCCGTGATTGAGCGCTGCGTCGGTCTGGATGACGTGTGAGATCGAGAGCTGGTTGGGCGCCTCGATCCGGCGCTGCACAGCACTCACGATGCCGGCGGTGACGGAGCGGTCGAGGCCGAAGGGGTTGCCGATCGCGATCACCTGGTCGCCGACACGCACGGAATCGGAGTTGCCCAGCGGCAGCGACTTCAGGGCACGCGACTTGACGTGGACCTGCAGCACGGCGCTGTCGGTCGACGGGTCGACGCCGACCACCTTCGCCTTGAAATGCTCGTTGTTGGAGAAGCTCACTTGAATCGCGTTCGCACCGCGGACAACGTGGTAGTTCGTGACGATGTGGCCGGCCTTGTCGATGACGAAGCCGGAACCGAGCGCGCGCTGAGTCTCAGCCGTTCCGAACGGGTTCCCGAAGAAGTCGGAAGGCTGCTGGACGCGTGACGTCGTTTCGATGTGCACCACAGCCGGTGCGGATGCGCGGTAGATCTCGTTGATCGACATCCCTTTGCCCGGTTGGAAAGTCACCGGCGCCGACGAGTTGGGGACCGCCTCCTGGCGGATGACAGTCGTGTGCTCACCCAGCTTCCCCAACGCGGCCGCGCCGCCGAGCGCAACACCGCCGCCGAGCAGAGCGGCGATGAAGAGCCCGGCGGCGCGGCTCCGGAGGTGGAGGGTGCGATGCACCTTTCGTTTCTACCGAGGGGGCGCTTAAGGCCAGGTTGTGCACCGTTAAGGCCGGATTAAGCCTTGTTAGAAAAGAGATACCGTCAAGTTGACGCTGATCGAGGCGCGCTTCCGGCCTGCAAACAGCGGGATTTGCCGGGTCTTGACCGCCTTTACACGGCTCTAAAGAGCGCTTTCCTAGGGTACGAAGCTCGAATTCGCCTAGACCTACGACTGTGAGGGGGAATACATGAATGTGCTCAAGCGGTTCAGACCGTCGCCCGCGATGGTCGTTGCCTGCTTGGCGCTGCTGCTGGCGCTCGGCGGAACCGGTTACGCGGCGATCAAGCTGCCGCGTAACAGCGTCACCACAGTGCAGGTGAAGGACTTCAGCCTGCTCGCGCGCGACTTCAAGCGCGGCCAGGTGCCCGCTGGTCCGGTAGGTCCTGCGGGGCCCGCAGGGCCTGCAGGCCCCGCCGGACCAGCAGGTCCCGCTGGTAGCGCTGGTAGTTCGACAATCAAGTGGGCATTGGTGCGAGCCGACGGCGGTATCGCCGCGCAGTCCGGCGGCATCACGCTCGCAGCGAAGCCGAGCGCAGGGACGTACATCCTGAGTGTCGGCAGTGTGGTGGCCGGTAAGCCGATTCTCTCTTCGGGCGCTTACGCGGCGGACGCTTCGGATCAGCGGGGCGAGACCACCGCCGGCCCCTGCGGAGGCGGCAGCGAAGGTAGGACCTGCCCCGCCTCCGACAACACGAGCAGCATCTTCGTGGAGACGCGCAGCAACGCCGGCGCCCCCGCGGATCACGCGTTCTACGTCGCGGTCATCGGCTGACGACTTGAAGCACCTGCGGCCGCGGCTCTTCGAGTCGCGGCCGCACCTTCCGCCACAATGGCTGCATGCGAGTTTCGGCCAAGGCGGACTACGCGCTCCGCGCCGTGATCGAGCTCGCCGTCATTGACAGCGAGGGCCCGGTGAAGGGCGAGCGCATCGCGCAGGCGCAGGAGATACCGCTGAAGTTTCTGGAGAACATCCTCGGCGACCTGCGGCACGCCGGGATCGTGCGGAGCCAGCGGGGTGTGGAAGGCGGCTACTGGCTCGCGCGTCCGGCCGACGAGATCACCGTGGCCGAGGTCATTCGCGGCGTCGAGGGACCGATAGCCAACGTGCGTGGAGTTGGTCCGGAGCAGGTCGAGTACGCGGGCTCCGCAGAGCGCCTACGCGACGTGTGGATCGCGGTCCGCGCAAACCTGCGCGCCGTGTTGGAGCGAGTCACCATCGCGGATCTGGCCCGCGGCGAATTGCCCCTCTCGGTGGAAGAGCTGACGTCGAACCCCGACGCCTGGCAACCGCACTAGTCGACGAAGGTCGTCTGGCGCGTCGGGCGGACGTACACGATCTGCCCGTGCTGAAGCTCTAGCCCCTCCACCTGCTCCCGCGTCAGTTGCGCCGACAACGTCTCGCCGTCGTCGCGTACGAGCTCGACACGGACCTCGAAGCCGAGATGAACGAGACGCTGCACCATCGCTTCCTGCGTCGATCCGTTGGGCTCGAGCAGCAGCTCGACGTCGTGTGGACGGATGAAGGTGTCGCCGAGCCGGTTGACCGGCCCGACGAAGGACATCACGAACTCGTTCGCAGGATGGTCGTAGAGCTCGCGCGGTGGCGCCGTCTGCTCGATCCGGCCGGCGTTCATCACGACGACCCGGTCGGCGACGTCCATCGCCTCCTCCTGGTCGTGCGTGACGATCACCGTCGTCGTATGCGTTTCGTCGTGGAGGCGGCGCAGCCAGATGCGGAGCTCCTTGCGCACGCGCGCATCGAGCGCACCGAACGGCTCGTCGAGCAGCAAGACCTTGGGATCCACTGCGAGCGCGCGCGCGAGGCCCATACGCTGTCGCTGGCCGCCGGATAGCTGGGCCGGATACCGCTTCGCGAGACCGGTGAGCTGGACGAGGTCGAGCAGCTCGTTCACTCGGTGTTTGATCTCGCTGCGTGGGCGGCGCCGGATCGTCAGCCCGAAGGCGACGTTGTCCCACACCGTCATGTGCTTGAAGGCGGCGTAGTGTTGAAAGACGAAACCGACACCGCGCGACTGCGGCGGCAGGTTCGTGACCTCTTCGCCGTCGAGCCGCACCGAGCCTGCGTCGGGGCTCTCGAGTCCCGCGATCACACGCAAGAGCGTCGACTTACCGCTTCCGCTCGGCCCCAGCAACGCCGTGAGCGAGCCTGTAGGCACGTCGACGGAGACATCGTCGAGTGCTGTGAAGTCGCCGAAGCGCTTGCTGATCCTTCGTGCCTCGATCACTGCGTCTCTTCCTTGGGTTTTAGCGTCGTCATCAAGATGAGGGTCGACACGGCGATCAGCGCCAGGAGACCTGCTGCAGCATAGGCGCCGACCGTGTCGAACCCCACATAGCGATCCTGGACGTAGAGCGTCAACGTCTCCGTCTGACCCGCAAGGCGACCGGAGACGACGCTGACGGCTCCGAACTCGCCGAGCGCCCGCGCCGTTGTCAGGACAACGCCGTAAGCCGTCGCCCAACGGATCGCCGGCCAAGTTACGCGGCGGAACGTTTGGAACGCCGATGCTCCGAGGGTGGCGGCGGCCTGTTCCTGCTCGGTGCCGATCTCACGCAACACGGGCACGACCTCGCGCACGACGAAGGGCAGCGAGACGAAGATCGATGCGAGCACCATTCCAGGCAGCGCGAAGAGGACGCCGTGTCCACCCAGCCAACCACCACGGCCGTAGAGCAGCAGCAACGCCAGTCCTGCCACCACGGGCGACAATGCGAGTGGAAGGTCCACCACGGCGTTCACGACTCCGGCGCCGGGAAAGCGATGGCGCACGATCGCAAGCGAGCACATCACGCCAAAGATCGTGTTTGCGGGCACTGCGATCGCAACGAGGATGAGCGTCACCTTGAGCGCGTGCACAGCATCGTGGGAGGTCACCGCACCCCAGGCCGGGCCGACGCCGTGCTCGAACGTGCGCCAGAAGACGAACCCCACGGGTGCGGCGAGAAGCACGGCGAGATAGCCGAGCGCGAAAAAGCGGACTGTGTACTTACCGATCATGTCTCGTCACCCAGCGCCGTAGAGCGCCGATTGCGAGCAGGACTCCGAAAGAGATCAGCAGGATCACGACGGACGCGGCTGCCGCGCCGCCCGGATCACCGCTTTCCAACCGGCCGAAGACATAGACGGAGATGACCTCGGTCTTGAACGGAAGGTTGCCGGAGATGAGCACGACGGCGCCGAACTCACCGATCGCCCGGGCAAACGCCAGAGCGACGCCCGACAGGATGGCGGGCAGGATGCTCGGCAAGACGATCCGCAGAAACGTCGTGAACCGACTCGCTCCGAGCGACGCTGCCGCCTCCTCCATCTCTCGGTCGAGCTCGAAGAGAACCGGCTGCACGGTCCGCACGACGAACGGGAGCGTCACGAACAGCATGGCGAGCAGAAGACTCCAGCGCGTGAAAGCCGCATTGACGCCGACGGGCGACTTCGGCCCGTACAGCGCCAGCAAGGTCAGGCCGGCCACGATCGTGGGCAGCGCGAACGGCAGGTCGACAAGCGCGTTGACGAACCCCTGGCCGACGAAACGGTCACGGACGAGTGTCCAGGCGATCGCCGTTCCGGCGAACGCGTTGATCACTGCGATCAAGAGCGAGAGCCCGAGCGTCAGTTGCAGTGCCGCGACCGCCTGCTTCGTCGAGATGGCGTCCCAGCCGTGCGCCCGCCAGGTCAGCGCCGCCAGTGGCAACAGGACGATCACGCTTATGTAGAGCGTGGTCAGACCAATCGTGAGGCCCGGCGCGAGTGAGCGCCGGGCCTCAGGCACTACTGGAAGTGCGTTGGCGCTAGCCGCCACTCGACCCTATGAAGCGGGCCATGATTCCCGTCCGTGGCTCGAAGAACCTCTTCTCGACCTTCGCCCAGCCGCCCACGTACTTGATCGTGAACAGCTGCGGACGAGTCGGGAAGTTGAAGCCCCGCGCGGCGGCAGGCACGACGGGCCGGTACCCGTTCTGCGCGAAGATCCTCTGTGCATCGAGCGTGCGCAGGAACTTCAGGAACGCTTTCGCCTCGGTCTGGTGCTTCGAGGTCGACGTGACCGCGATCGGGTTCTCGATCAGGATCGTCGCTTTCGGAATCACGAACTGGACCGGCTGCCCCTTCTTCTGCGCGAACACCGCTTCGTTCTCGTACGCGAGGAAGACGTCACCGCGGCCGGCGAGGAAGGTCTGCAGTCCTTCGCGCGCGCTCGTGGGCTGCGCGACGACGTGCTTCCACATCTTGCCGAGGTAGTCGACCGCCTGTTTCGGCGTCTTGCCGGAGCGGAGCGCGCCGCCGTACGCGGCCATCACGTTCCACCGAGCCCCGCCCGAGGTGAACGGGTTCGGCGTGATCACCTGAACACCCGGCTTGAGCAGGTCGTCCCAGGTCTTCAGCTTCTTCGGATTGCCGTCACGCACGATGAACACGACGACCGACCGTGTGACCATGCCCTTGTACTTGTCCTTGTTCCAGCTCTTCGCGACGAGGTTCTTCTGGACGAGCGAGGTGATGTCCGGCTGGAGCGAGAAGGCGACGACGTCTGCGTCCAAGCCCGCGGCAACTGCCCGGCTCTGCTCGCCCGACGCGCCGTAGGACTGAGAGAACGACACGCCGTTCCCTGCCTTGGTCTTCTGGAACGCCGAGATCAACTGCCCGTAGGCGTCTTTCGGCGTCGAGTAGGCCACGAGGGTCAACTTGGTGTCCTTCGAGGCCCCGGCCGCGAGCGCGGGCAAAAGAAGGGCTAAGAGCAAAGCAAGGCTAATTCGTCGCATCGCATCTCCTTATTAGTCCACTGAATCGGTGGACTTTAGGGACAAGCGCGGACCACGTCAAATGGGAACCGCAGGCGGTTCCATACAATCGGTCGGGTGAGCCCTTCCACCCTCAGCGCCGGCGGTCAGAGCTACGAGATCTTCCGGCTGGAGGGCGCCGAGCGGCTCCCCTACACCCTGCGGATCCTGCTCGAGAACGCCCTTCGGCACGGCGAGGAGGAGGACGCCGAGGCGCTGCGCCGCTGGCAGCCGGCGGCCGCGCCCTCGGACGAGATCTCGTTCCGGCCGGCCCGCGTCTTGCTCCAGGATTTCACCGGTGTCCCTGCGGTCGTCGATCTCGCGGGGATGCGGAACGCGATGGCCGGCCTCGGGGGCGACCCGTCCCGAATCAATCCGCAGCTGCCCGCCGAGCTGGTCATCGACCACTCGGTGCAGGTCGACGAGTACGCATCGGCGCGTGCCATGTTCCGCAACGCCGAGCTGGAGTTCGAACGGAACCGCGAGCGCTACGCCTTCCTACGCTGGGGACAGACCGCGTTCGACAACTTCAAGGTCGTCCCGCCGAACACGGGCATCGTCCATCAGGTCAACCTCGAGTTCCTCGCGCGCGTGATCGAGGCGCGCGACGGCCAGGCATTCCCGGACACGCTCGTCGGGACGGATTCGCACACGACGATGATCAACGGGCTCGGCGTGCTCGGCTGGGGTGTCGGCGGAATCGAGGCCGAGGCGGCGATGCTCGGCGAAGCCGTGTCGATGCTCATCCCGGAGGTCGTCGGCTTCAAACTCACGGGCTCGATGCCGGAGGGCGCGACCGCAACCGATCTCGTCCTGACGGTCACGCAGCTGCTGCGGGCGGCGGGCGTGGTCGGGAAGTTCGTCGAGTACTTCGGGCACGGGCTCGTCGGGCTCCCGCTCGCGGACCGGGCGACGATCGGCAACATGTCGCCCGAATACGGCGCGACCTGCGGCTTCTTCCCCGTGGACGACGAGACGCTGAAGTACCTGCGGTTGACGGGACGCGACGAGGAGCGGCTCGCACTCGTCGAGGCGTACTGCAAGGAGAACGCGTTGTGGCACGACCCCGATCACGCGCCCGAGTACTCGCAGGTCGTCGAGCTCGACCTCTCTTCGGTCGAGCCCTCGCTCGCAGGGCCGCGCCGGCCGCAGGACCGGGTGCCGCTGCGCGATGCGAAGCGCTCGTTCCTCGATTCGCTGGAGACCTTCGGCGTCGACTACGGCAACGAGCACGACGAGGCGGTGTCGGAGTCCTTCCCCGCCAGCGACCCTCCGAGCACTATCGAGCCGGGTCACGGAGAGCTCGTTCGCGGAGTGCAGGTTGCGGTCGGAGCTGTCGCACTCGCCGACCGGCCGGCCTCGACCACGGTGGAGTTGGAGGGCGAGGAGTTCGAGCTCGAGCACGGGTCGGTCGTGATCGCGGCGATCACGTCCTGCACCAACACCTCGAACCCGCAGGTGATGATCGGCGCCGGCCTCCTGGCAAAGAAAGCCGTCGAGCTGGGCATGCGCCGCAAGCCCTGGGTCAAGTCCAGCCTGGCGCCCGGATCGAAGGTCGTGACCGAGTACTTCGAGCAGGCCGGTCTTGACAAGTACCTCGACGAGCTCGGCTTCCAGACGGTCGGCTACGGGTGCACGACATGCATCGGGAACTCGGGGCCGCTCCCGAGAGCGATCTCTGAGGCGATCATCGAGGGCGGCCTCGTCGTGTGCTCGGTGCTGTCCGGCAACCGGAACTTCGAGGCGCGCATCCACCCCGAGGTGAAGGCGAACTACCTCGCGTCCCCGCCTCTGGTCGTGGCGTACGCGCTTGTCGGCCGCATGGACATCGACCTCGTCAACGAGCCGATCGGTCAGGACGAGGGAGGCAACGACGTCTACCTCCGAGACCTCTGGCCGAGCTCGGACGAGATTCAGGAGACGATTTCGCGCGCGGTACGCGGCGAGATGTTCATGCGCACCTATGCCGACGTGTTCACCGGCGGTCCCGCCTGGCGCGAGCTTCCGATTCCAGAAGGCGATCTCTTCGCGTGGGATCCCCAGTCGACGTACGTCAGGCAGCCGCCGTACTTCGAGGGGATGTCAGACGAGCCCGAGGAAGTCGGGGACATCGCCGGTGCGCGCTGCCTCGTCATGGTCGGCGACTCGGTGACGACCGACCACGTCTCGCCCGCGGGCGCGATCAAACCGGACTCTCCGGCGGGCAAGTACCTCGTCGAACACGGCGTCGAGCGCAAGGACTTCAACTCGTACGGCTCGCGACGCGGCAACCACGAGGTGATGGTGCGCGGCACATTCGCGAACGTACGGCTGCGGAACCTGCTCGTGCCCGGCTCGGAGGGCACATGGACGGTGCACGTGCCGAGCGGCGAGGAGACGACGATCTACGACGCGTCGAAGCGATACCTCGCGGAGGGCGTGCCGCTCATCGTCATCGCAGGAAAGGAGTACGGGTCCGGCTCGTCACGCGACTGGGCTGCCAAGGGGCCGAACCTCCTCGGTGTCCGCGCGGTGATCGCCGAGTCGTACGAGCGGATCCACCGCTCGAACCTGCTGATGGTGGGGATCCTGCCGCTGCAGTTCCTGGAGGGCGAAACGCCCACGAGCCTCGGCCTGACGGGGCGCGAAGAATTCTCGGTCGAAGGCGTCGACAACGGGAACGCCGCCGAGGTCACCGTCCGGGCCGACAGCAAGGAGTTCCAAGCACGTGTGCGTCTCGACACCCCGCGCGAGCGTGAATATCTACAACACGGCGGCATCCTGCAGTACGTCCTACGCCGACTCCTTCAGACCTGACACTTCGTACCCCTGTCTTAGGGTCAGACCCCAAGACATTGTCTCTAGGCGGCGCGGCCTTTTGAGGCGTCGGTGAGGCCGCGGAAGCTCGCTGCGACTCGCGCGACCGCTTGCTCGTAGCGCTTCTTCGAAAGCTTCATGCCGTAGCCGTTCTTGCGATGGGATTCGACGACACGGTCGATGAACTCTCGCGCCTGAACGTCCGCATCCGGCGTCTTCGCCACGGCCCTCAGTTTAAGTCACTCCAGAGGCGGTCGACGATCAGCTCTGCGAACCACGTGTACCAGTAATTCTGCGAGAGCTTCCGTTCGGCGAGATACGTCCGCAGGCGATCGGAGACCTCGAGTGCCGGCGTCAGGGTCGGGACGACGTCGTCGGGCCTGACCTCGTTCCCTGACCCACGAACGAACTTGCTCGTGTAGGCGTAGGCATCCTTCGCCATCGCCGTCCACAGCTTCCGGTCCGCCTCGAAGAGGTCGGTGAGCCCGGCGTCGCCGAGCCGCTTCAGCTTGTTCAGGCTCAGCGCCACAGGACTGCGCGCGCCGTCGTAACCGCAGCCGAAGCGGTTGCGGCGAGCTCGATCGCGAACAGCACAGCGGCCAGGTCGCGCAGCGCCCGGTGCGGCGAGAGTAGCCACGCAAACGAGACGGCTACGGTGACCAGGCCGAGGAGGAAAGCGCCGAGGATCAAGCTTCCGGCGCGCCGGAACCCAGCCGTCGCCGCAGCAGGCGCATCGCCCGCGAACGACTGGAACGCCGAGATGGACACGCCCAGGAACACCAGCAGCAATCCGGCCAATCCGGCTGCGGCCCCGAAAATCACAGGAACGACCTCCATTTCCTCAAAGTAGCCAAGTGGCCGGAAGGCGGTTACAGTCGCCGCATGCGTCTCGGCAAGCACGGCAAGGTCGAGCTGATCAAGAAGGTGCCGCTCTTCTCCAAGCTCTCGAAGAAGGAGTTAGAGCAGGTCGCACACATCGCGGACGAGCTCGACCTTCCGAATGGGAAGCTCATGGCCGAGGAAGGCGACCGTGGCCGCGAGTTCTTCGTCCTGCTCGAGGGCGAGGCCGACGTGACGAAGGGCGACAAGAGCATCAACACGATGCACGCAGGCGATTTCTTCGGCGAGATCGCGCTCGTCACACAGATGCCGCGCACGGCGAGCGTCAGGGCGACGACCGACGTCCGCGTGCTCGTGGTCACCGAACGCGACTTCAGCGCACTGCTGAAGCACTCGCCGGAAGTCGGCCGCGGCGTCGCGGAGGCGCTGGCCGAGCGCGTCGCCCCAGACCTGCCGGTCTAATCCGCCGGAAGGAGCCGCGCCTGCGTGGCCTTGAAGCTCGCCACGACCGCCTCTCCCGGGCGCAATGCGAGCCGTTCGGCCGAGGCGGCGGTGATCTCCGCGGTCAGGAACGGGAGGCGCACCCGCACCCGGTTGCCCACCCGCGTGAGCGAGACAATCTCCGCGGGCAGATGGTTCAGCGCCGAGTCGTCGGGTGCCGCGCGGGCCAGCGAGACGTCCCACGGGTAGACGACCAAGGCGGTTGCGCCTCGAGCCTCGTCTGTGGAGAGCACGACACGGCCGCCGTCGAAGCTGAAGCGCGTCAGGCCGTCCGGCCCCGGCTCCGCGACACCGGCCAACACGTTGGCACCGGCGAACTCGGCAACGAAAGGGTCTGCAGGTGACCCGAGCAGGTCTGCCGGCGATCCCAGCTGCCTCAGCCGCCCAGCGACGAGGACACCGACGCGATCTGCGAGCGCGGCTGCATCCTCGAAATCATGCGTGACGAGCAAAGTGGGTAGGCCGAGCTCGCGCAAGAGGTCGTGCAACTCGGCGCGCACCTTGCCACGTGTATGCGGGTCCAGAGCCGCCATGGGCTCGTCGAGCAGCAGGACACGCGGTTGCCTCGCTAAGGCGCGCGCCAGGGCGACCCGCTGGCGTTCTCCGCCGGAGAGTTCGCTTGGCTTCGCCTTGGCGAGGTGCTCGATGTGCAGGCGCCAGAGGAGACTGTCCGCGCGCCCACCCCCGAAGGTGATATTGCGCTCGACGCTGAGATGCGGAAAGAGGGCGTACTCCTGAAAGACGAAGCCCACTGAGCGTTCCTCGGGTCGGCGATCGATGCGACGTTTGGCGTCGAACCAGACGTCGTCTCCGCAGGCGACCGTGCCTCGCGCTGGCCGGGCAAGGCCTGCAATCGCGCGTAAGACAGACGTCTTGCCGGCGCCGGACGGACCGACGAGCGCGACCGTCTCGCGGCCGACTTCGAGCGCTAGCTCGAGATCGAAGTCGCGAAGCGGGAGCGAAAGATCGAGGCGAAGCGAAGCCATCCGTAGAGTCTGAGTGTGACGAGGAGTAGCGCGCCGACGATGATGAAGAGCGCGCTGATCGCCAGCGCGGTGTCGAAGTCCTGATCGAACTGCGCATAGATCGCCAGGGGCAACGTCTGCGTGACGCCTTGCAGACTGCCGGCGAAGATGAGCGTCGCGCCGAATTCGCCGAGCCCGCGCGCCAGTGCGAGAGCTGAGGCAGCGCCTAACCCGCCGGCGGCAAGCGGGAGCGCGACACGCGCGAAAACGCGGGCCGGTGACGCGCCGAGCGTTCGGGCCGCATCGACGAGTGTTCCGTCGATCGCCTCGAACGCTGCGATCGCGCCGCGAAAGTAGAACGGACTCTCCACGAATATGACCGCGAGCACGACCGCTGTCTGCGTGAACGGAATCTGAATGCCCAACGCATCGAGCTGGTCGCCGAGGAGACCGGCGCGACCGAACGCCGCGAAGAGCGCGATGCCCGCCACCGCGGGCGGCAACACGAGGGGCAGCTCGATCAGCGTGAGCACTGCGCTACGGCCTGGGAAGCGGCGACGTGCCAGCAGGTAAGCCGCCGGAGTGCCGACCAGCAGGACGGCTGCGTGGGCGATCGCACTCGTCTTGATGCTGACGACGAGGGCGTCGCGCGTGACATTGTGGCCCAGGGCGCCGAGGAGATCACCGGGCGGCACACGCAGAAAGATCGCCGCGACCGGTAGGAGCAGGAAGGCGAGTGCAATCGCAGTCGCGGCCGCAAACAGCGCGGCGAAGAGCGCCCTCATTTCTTCTTCTTCAGCAGGCCGAACCCGGCCTGTGCGAGCAGCAGTCGCGCCCGTTTGGAGACGAGTTGCTTCACGAATGCCCGGGCGGCCACCAGGTGCGAGCTCGTCTTCACCACCGCGAGCTCGTACCGGATCGCCGGCTGCGCCCAGCCGGGCAAGGCAATCGATTTCGTGCGCGAGGCCACCGGTTTCGCGTCAGTGCGGTAAACCAGCCCTGCATCCGCCTCGCCCAGGGCAGCCTTGGTGACGATGCTTTTGACGTCGGTCTCCTGGCTGACGACGTTCTTCATCACGTCCGCGGTGATGCCAAGCGTGTCCAGAATCTGGCGGGTGTAGGTCCCGATCGGAACGGTGCGGTCTCCAATCACGAGCTTGATCCCTTCACGCCGCAGGTCGTAGACCGTGTTGATGTTCGCGGGGTTCGACCTCGGGACGAGAATGATCAACTTGTTCGTCGCAAACACGACCGGCTTCAGGACGAACCCGTCGCGATAGAGAAGCTGCGTGTACTTCGGGCTCGCAGCCGCGTACACGTCGGCGGGCGCGCCCTGCCGGATCTGGAGAGCGAGCTGGTCGGAGCCCGCGAAGCTGTAGGTCGGACTCGCAGCGATTCGCGGGAACACTTCGGTGAGTGACGCGGCGGCGAAGACGGTGATCGGCGTCCCTCCGGAGACGGACGCAGGCAGCGCCAGCGCGGCGAGTGCCACCGCGAGGAGGCGTTTCATCGCTCGACCATGACCGAGGTCGCCTTCACGACCGCGGTCGCGGACACGCCGGGCGTGAGGCCGAGACTCTCCGCCGACTCGCGCGTGATCACTGCGACGAGCCGGCCACCCTTGGTCACGTCGAGCTCGACTTCGGCGAGGAGGCCGTCGAGCTTCACCTCCCGGACAACGCCCTCGAGACGGTTGCGGGCGCTGAGCGTCCTGCGATCCTCGCCGCGCAGGCGCTCGACCTCCCGCGCAGGAACGACGCGCCTGTTGGCCGAGTCACGCTGGACGCGAATCCGCCCCTGCCGGTCCCAGCGACGGAGCGTGTCGAGGCTGATTCCGAGCGCGCGCGCCGCCTCGCCTGCCGTGTAGGTGCGTGCCACAAGGCGGCACGCTACTGCATATGCATTACCTAGGCAAGATGGCTACCTACGGCGTGGCGGCGTCGACGGAATACCCAAGGTTGTTCAGCTGAATTATGGCCGCCTGGCCGTTCTTGATCGCAGCCGATTTTCCGAGCTTGCCCAGCACTTCCCGCGCCTTCACGATGCTCACCCTGCGCGCTTCCTTCACCGGCTCGAGCGCGTCGGCAAGATCACCGAAGGCCTGCGCGAGCTGCTTGTTCGCAGTGCGGGTGTTTGCCGGCGGCTGGAGGCCCTTCAGGTTCTTCTCGCCGTCGCGAAGCGCTTTCTGGAGATCCGAAACCGCACCGTTGAAGTCCGCGATCGTGACCACCTTGCCAAGCTGCTGTCCGGCGATCGTGATCGCCTGGCCGGACTTCGCGAGCTGGGCCTGGTACTGCGCCTTGGTCACGGTTTTCGGGCTGCTGCCGCAACCCGCAACCACCACCAGAAGTGCCACTAGGGACAGAGCAAGGAGGCGTGCCGGGTTCATCGGCCCGCTACCCTAGCGACGCCGGGGTGCGCTGCGACGGCGGCGCTGAGATCACACCCGTGGAACCTGATCTGGTTAGAACCAGCGGAGGGAGCGATCGCATGCAGGGCACGCCACAGTGGGGAATCGAACCAGTGCCGGAGCGCCTGCGGGTCCTCGGCCTCATGGACACGACGCTCCTCTGGACGAACCTCGGCATCTCGCTGCTGGTCCTCGTCCTGCCGGCCTATTTCGATCTGCCGCTACGGGATGCGCTCGCGGCGACGCTCGTCGGGGCGCTGATCGGCAACCTGATGCTCGCGGTCGCCGCGCTCATCGGCGCCGACGCGCGCGTGCCGACGATGGTGCTTCAGCGCGCGCCACTCGGGCGCCGTGGTTCGTACCTGCCGACTGCGCTCAACGTGGTCCAGTGTCTGGGGTGGGCGATCTTCGAGTTGATCGTGATCGCGACCGCAGCCGGTCTCCTGTGCGACAAGCTCTTCGGCTTCAAGGGGGTGTGGATCTGGAAGCTCGCTTTCGGCGCGGTGGCCGCCGTGCTTGCACTCCTCGGTCCCGTTGGCTTCGTGCGCCGCTTCGTGCGCAAGTTCGCCATCTGGGCCGTCCTCGCTTCCGTGATCTATCTCGCCTGGTGGATCGCGGACGGTGCCCACGTCCACCGCATCTGGTCGGAGAGTGGCCACAAGGGCTCGTTCTGGCTTGCGGTGGACACCGTCGTCGCGGTCACGGTCTCGTGGGCGCCGTTGGTGGCCGACTACACGCGGTTCTCGCGCGACCGTCGCAGCGCGTTCTTCGGCGTGGGCATCGGCTACCTCCTGCCGACGCTGTTCCAGTTCGGCTTTGGGTCCATCCTCGTTCTGTCGCGCGGCGTCGACCCGAACCGTCCCGAGTTGATCCTGATCGCGATCGCCGGCGGCGGGTTGGCGGCGGCCCTTGCTCTGCTCGCCTTGACGGTCGACGAGACGGATGAAGCTTTCGCCAATGTGTACTCCGCAGCCGTCTCGACACAAAACCTGTTCCCGCGGATCTCGCAGCGCGCTTTGATCGTCGGCGCCTCCGTGCTCGCGACCGGCGGCGCGCTCGCAATCGACATGCGCAGCTACCAGCGTTTCCTGCTGCTGCTCGGCGCAGTGTTCGTTCCGTTACTCGGCGTGCTCGTCGCGGACTGGCTGCTCGCCGGCGCGCACTACACCCGACGTCACGTCTTCGAAGGGCCCGCCTTCCGCACGGCCAATATCGTCGCGTGGCTTGCGGGCTTCGCGGCCTACGAGTGGCTGTATCAGCCGACCGATCTCGGCTTCTGGAGCCGGTGGGTCGGTCATCTGCCGACGCCGTCGTACCAGGTCGGTGCCTCGGTGCCGAGCTTTGCGGTCGCCTTCCTGCTGACGGCTGCGGCCGTGACGCTAGGCTCGTCGCGTGCCGCCGCTCGCGCTCGTCGGGAACCTCTCCCGGGACGTCGTTGACGGCGGCGCGCCGCGAATCGGCGGCGCACCCTACTACGCGGCACGCGCCTGGCGCGTACTCGGGACACGCGGCACGATCTTCGCGCGCAGCGGGCCCGAAGACCGCGTCGGCTACACACGCCATCTGACCGCCCTCGGGCTGCCGGTCGTCTCGCTCGAAGGAACGACGACGACATCGTTCTCCTTTCACTACGAGGGCGACACAAGGATCATGACGGTCGTTCAACGGGGCGACGTCTGGACGCCGGACGACGCCGCAGTCGTGCCGCCGGGCGGCTGGATTCACGTTGCGCCGCTCCTGCGATCGGATTTTCCGGCAGAGACGCTCGCCGCGTTTGCACGCGGACGACACCTCTCACTCGACGGCCAGGGACTGGTGCGCGCCTCGGAGCCGGGGCCGTTGCGGCTCGACGCGGACTTCGACCCGGCGATACTCGAGCGTGTGCAGATTCTCAAGTTGGCCGAGGAAGAGGCGGAAGTCGTCGGCGCAATCGACGAGCTCGGCGTTCCCGAGGTGCTGGTCACGTTCGGCGAACGTGGCTCGCGCGTCTACTACAAAGGCCGCTCGGAAGAGGTCGGAGCGTGGCCGGTCGCGGTCGACCCGACGGGCTCGGGGGACGCCTTTTCCGCTGCCTACCTCGCAGGCAGGTCTCAGGGCCTGGCTCCGGTGGCGGCGGCACGCCAGGCGACCGGCGTCGTCGGAGCCCTGCTGACCGGACGACTGACGTGACTGCAGCCGTTCGAACCGCGTCCGGGACGTACGTCGTCGACGTGGAGGCGGAAGAGGTGATCGGCGCGGGCGACGATTTCGAGCCGCCGAGTGTCGCGGTCGAGCTTCCGCGTGTCGTCGCAGCGGCCGCAGCAGGTGCGACCGTTGTCGCAGTCGTCGACCGGCGTCCACCGCTCGTGATCTCCAACGACGCAGGCCGCACATGGCGTGAAGCGGGCGGCGGCCTGCCCGCCGGCTTTGCTGTGGCGATCGACGAGGACAATCCCGACGTCATGCTCTTCGCGGGACGGAACCGCCTCTACCTGTCGGAGAACGGCGGCATCTTCTGGCGCGCACTCGTGCCGGAACTCCCGGAGATCCAAGCGGTGGTGTTCCTCTAGGACGATCTCGCGAAATGCCGCCGGGCGAAGCTCGTGACTGCGTACCCTGCGCCTGCGATTCCAGCGGTCGCGAACCCGAGAATGTTCGTCGTGACGCACGTCCGGCGGGCGTTGCAACAGACGGCGGCCATCGGCGGGTTCTCGCCGTACCTCCCGGCAACCTGTGCCATGCGGCCCGTCCAAATCGTCTTCACAGGACGAGCGTAGCGGTGCTACGCCACGAAGTCATGCTTCAGAAGCGGAATTCACCGCGTGCCACGATGACCGCCGCGCCGCCGACCTCGACGCGGTCGATCCGCTCCGGCGATCCGTCCACGCGCACGTAGAGCGTCGACGGTCTGCCGATCTCGGCGCCCTGCGACACCTCGACCTCTTCGCCGAAGCCGATGCGGCCGTGGCGTACGAGATGAATGCCGAGCGGCCCGCAGGCCGACCCCGTCGCGGGATCTTCGGCGACACCGCTCGCCGGTGCGAACATCCGCGTCTTCCAGCTCGTCCCCGATCCCGCGAAGCAGTTCACGCCTACGTGCGTGAGACGGCCGAGCGCAGCGAAGTCGGGCTCGAGCGCAGCGACCTCCTCCTTGCTGCCGAGCTCGAGGAAGACGTGATGCGGTCCCAGGTCGTACGCCTCGACCGGCAGTTGTGAGCGTACGCCCAGCAGTTCCTGTAGCTCCTCCGCCTGCGCGAATGGCTCCCAGTTCGGAATCGGCTGCTGCATCCAGCCGAACACGATCCGCGCGCCTTCCCGTTCGAGCATGACGGGTATGACGCCCGCCCCGGTCTCGAGGCGGATCTCGCCGAGCTGGAGCGGCGCCCCGAGGACGAACGCGGATCCGAGCACAGGATGTCCGGCAAAAGGCAGCTCGGCCGCAGGAGTGAAGATCCGAATCCGCGCATGGCCCCCGACCTCGGGCGGGAGGACGAAAACCGTCTCGGAAAAGTTCATCTCGCGCGCGAGCTTCTGCATCGTCTCGTCGTCGACCCCGCGCCCGTCGGTGAAGACGGCGAGCTGGTTGCCGGCCAGAGGAACGTCCGTGAACACGTCCGCGACGACGTAGCGAAGGGTGGTGGACACAGACCAATCCTCTACGATGATCGGGTGGCCCGGCGGCTCCTTCTGCTCGTCGTCGCGGTTGCTGCGCTGTCGGGGTCGGCGCCGGCTATCGCGGTCGTCTCTGGTGAGCAAAGCCTGTTGGTGATCAGAGCGACGTGGGGCCCCAAGCCCTTCGCCACGGAGGACGTCAGGGCAGTCCTCGACAAGGTCGACGCATTCTTCCGGACGTCATCCTTCGGCCGCGTGTCGTTCAACAGCACCCTGACACCGTGGCTTCGTGCCTACAGTGACGCTCCCGCGTGCAACCCGCTCACGATCGCGTACCCCGCCGACGACGCTGCGCGCGCGGCCGGCTACGACCCGTCGGCCTACGACAGGATCGTCTATCTCTTTCCCACGAACGAGTGCGGGTGGGCAGGATCGCGTTGGGGCAAGCGAGCGCTACTCAACGGAACGCTGACGGTGCAGAACACGGCACACGAGCTCGGCCACACGTTCGGCCTGCCCCATGCCCAGGCTTGGTCGTGCGCTCCCACGCCCTGCGGCGTTGTGAACTACGGCGACCCCTACGACACGATGGGCAGCGGCACCGGCGACTTCGACTCCTACGAGAAGTGGCTGCTCGGATGGATCACACGGGTGACGCGCCCGTCGCGGCCTGCCGTCTACACGCTCGCGCCCATCGAGGCGCCGTCGGCTCAGGCGCAGGGGCTCATCGTCACGACGACTCGCAACCGCTACTGGTTCGAAGTGCGGCGCGACCCGGCGCGAGACGCGACCGGCGCAGTGCTCTTGCCTGGCGGCCTCCTCGTCCACTCCGGTCCGAGCCCGACGATCGCTCCAGGCCTGTCGTCGTACGGCGGCCTCTCGAACGCATTGATTCTGGACCCGGTCGGTCACGGCAGACCATGGCTAAAAGCCGGGGACCGCTTCGGGGAGGCTGGAGCATTCCGGATCATGGTGCTTCGAAAAGCGGGCTTCTCGTACAGGCTGCGCTTCGCCTGGACCGACACGACGCCACCCAAGAGACCGGCAATCGTGTTTCCCGGAGCGCATGTTCGTCGCTGGGCAAACACCGCGGTGACCTGGCACGACTCGCTCGAGCGGGGAAGCGGCATTGCTGAATACCGGATCTCGGTCGACCGCGCGCCCGCAGTCTCGATAACCCAGAGCATCTACCCGGAACTGAATGCGGCTTCAATTGCGGACCTCCGCCGGGGCGCCCACACGATCACCATCGTAGCGATCGACCGCGCCGGTAACCGCAGCCGGCCCGCAATCCGTCGCTTCGTCGTCGGCGGCAGCTGACGCCGGGGGTTAACGTGCTCACGCTGTGAGTGCGATCTCCGTCCGCAAGCTCACGAAGGCCTATGGCACCGACGAGGCTCTGCGCGGGATCAGCTTCGAGATCAAGGAAGGGGAGGTCTTCGGCCTGCTCGGCCCGAACGGCGCGGGCAAGACGACGACGATCGAGATCCTCGAGGGCTACCGCACGCGCGACGCCGGTGAAGTCGATGTCCTCGGCTTCGATCCCGAGCGTGCCGGGTCAGCGTTCCGGGAACGCATCGGCGTCGTCCTGCAGCAGTCCCAGCTCTGGCCAAACCTGACGGTCTCCGAGACGCACCGGATGTTCGCGGGGTACTACGAACATCCGCGCAACGTAGACGAGGTGATCGCACTCGTCGGGCTCGCAGAAAAGAGCGATGCGCGCGTGAAGACGCTGTCCGGCGGGCAGAAGCGACGCCTCGACCTGGGCGTCGCGCTCGTCGGTGACCCGGATCTCGTCTTCCTCGACGAGCCCACGACGGGATTCGATCCTGCGGCACGTCGCGCAGCGTGGGACATGATCCGCTCGCTGCGTTCGCTCGGCAAGACGATCCTGTTGACGACTCACTATCTCGACGAGGCCGAGCAACTAGCCGACCGCCTGGCCGTGCTGCGCGAAGGCGTGATCATTCGCGAAGGCACGCCAGCGGAGTTGACCGGCGGTTCGAGCGAGACCGAAGTCCGGTACCGCAAGAATGGAAAAGAGGTCGTGCTGCGCACGAGCGAGCCCACCAGGCTCTTGCACCGGTTGACCGCCGAGGCGCTGGCCGAAGGCCGGGAGCTGGACGGTCTCTCAGTGCGCCGGCCGACCCTGGAAGACGTCTACCTCGCGCTCACCGCGGAGCACCAAGAGTGAGGCTCTTCCGACATCAGCTGAAGTGGGAGCAGCGGGCCTTCTGGCGCAGCCGCGAGTCGGCGGTGTTCGTGTTCCTCTTCCCGATCCTGCTCTTCACGCTGCTGACAGCCGTCTACAACGGTCACATCTACGGCCGCCCTGCATCGTGGGCGCTCCTCGCCGGGATGATCGGCTACGGCGCAGCGAACACCGCGTTCGCGGGGCTCGCGATCACGCTCGTCTCTCGCCGCGAGGTCGGCATCCTGAAGCGGATCCGTGCCACGCCCCTGCCACCGGCTGTCTATCTCACAGCGGTGCTCTTCTCGATCACGTTCGTGTTCGCAATTCAGGTGGCGTCGCTTTTCGTGCTCGGCCGGGTGCTGAAATCGACCCCCTGGCCTAGCCATCTGTTCTCGCTCGTTCTGGCGCTTGCGCTCGGAGCTGCGGCGTTCGCAGCCCTCGGCCTGGCGATCACCGGGTTCATCCGCTCGCTCGAGGGCTCGTCCGCGGTCCTCAACGTCATCGTCCTGCCGATGGCGTTTCTGACGGGATCCTTCGGCCCGACACGGCATTACCCGAAAGTGCTCCGCGCGATCGGCGACGTCCTCCCGCTGAAGTACCTCCTGGACCTGATCAACGGCATCTACCTGCACGGCCAGCAGCTCTGGGACAAGCCCACGGCCGTGGCCGTGCTGGCCGGTTGGGGGCTTTTCGGAATGGTTGTTGCATTGCGCACTTTTCGCTGGGTGCCGCGCGAGGGTTAGCCTCGGGCCGGCCCGGTAATACGGGTTGTTATGCAGGTCGAGAACGCCATCGCCTTTGCCATCGAGCAGGAGCCCGCGGGTCTCGAGATCCGGGTCAACTTCGGCGTCTTTGCAGGGCGCGACGCAACAGCGGCCGAGCTCGAAGAGCTTGGCAAGCTGTTGGTGCCCGAGGCCGGTGAGGTCTCGATCGTGGGCGAGCAGCGCCATGAGATCTCGGAGGATGCCGAGGTCGTTCTGCACCAGGTCCGCGTCTCCGTTTCACCGGAGAACGTGCCGGACAATCCGGGCGAGCGGAAAGCATTCTGCGAGCGGCTGGTCACGCTGGCGGAGATCTGGGCGCGCCAGTGCATCAACGAGCGCAGCTCCGAGATCTCGGACCTCTAAGCCGAGCTAAGAGACCTCAACGAGCTCTCGCTGCTTTGAGAGCCAGGCCCGCGACGCGCGTCGGGCGTCCGGCTCCGGCGATGACCTCGTCCAGCGCCGTGGCGAAGTCCTCGAGGTCCTGTTCCGAGAGAACGAGCGGCGGTAGGCCCTTGAGCACCGGCAGATCGTGTCCCGCGACCTGGCTCAGGATGCGGTGCTTGGTAAAAAGCGGAACGGCCACGAGTTGTGCGAACAGCCCCGCCTGCATGCGCTCCATCACCCGCCAGGCCATGCTTCCGGATTCGGGCTCGCCGAATTCCATCGCCCACATCAGCCCGAGGCCGCGCACGCCCTTGACGGCGTCATGCGCCTCGACGAGCGGCCGCGTCAGCTCGAGCAACCGCCAGCCGAGCTGCTCGGATCGCTCGACGAGCTTCGCATCGTCCAGTTCGCGCAAGGTTGCAAGCCCGGCTGCCATCGCGAGATCGTTCGGCGCAAAGGTGGAGCCGTGGCTGACCGAGTGCTCGAGCGAGTCGAAGACTCGCTCGTACACGTGCTGCGACATCAGCAGCGCGCCCACGGGCACATAGCCACCGGAAAGGGACTTCGCAACGGTGACGAGGTCCGGCTCGAGCCCCCAGTGCTCGAATGCGAACAGCTTGCCGGTACGGCCGAAACCGGTCTGCACCTCGTCGACCGCGAAGAGCGTCCCGTAGCTTCGGCAGAGCTGTTGCGCAGCTTCGAGATAACCGTGCGGAGGCAGGTTCACGCCCTTGCCCTGAATCGGCTCGACGAGGAAGATCGCCACGTCTTCACTGCGCAGCTCTCGCTCGAGGGCGTCCAGGTCGCCGAACGGAACCTGCGAGAACCCCGGCAGCAGCGGCCCGAAGCGTTCGACGAAGTGCGGATCGCCGTTTGCCGAGAGCGCGCCCAGCGTCAGACCGTGAAATGCGTGCTCGGTCGAGATCACGCGGGAGCGCCGCGTCGCGGCCCGGCCGAGCTTGAGCGCCGCCTCGACCGCCTCCGTTCCCGAGCTGGTGAAGAGCACGCGTTCGAGTCGCGCGGGTGTGCGCTTCAGCAGCTCCTCGGCGAGCAGTCCGGGCAGGAGGGACACGCCGAGCTGCACCGAGCCGGGAGTCTCGAGCTCGAGCGACTCGATCAGCGCGGCGCGGACGTTCGGGTTGTTCCGCCCGACGTTGAACATCCCGAACCCGCCGAGCAGGTCGAGATACCGATTGCCGTCGGAGTCATAGAGGTACTGGCCCTGTGCACGCGACCAGACGCGATCGAAGCCGATCGTCTTCAGTAGGCGCATGAACTGTGGGTTGATCGTGCGCGCGTAGAGCTCGTACTCCTCGCCCGAACGCGCTTCGATCAGCTCGCGGATCACCGGCGGAGCGTACCGCCCCGAAAACGACGAGAGCCCCGCAGCTGCAGGGCTCTCGATTCCGGAGGTGCTGGACGACTATTTGCCGTGGCCCTTGCCGCCCTTCCCGTGACCGGAGTGGCCATGGGTGGAGGAGCCGGTGCTGCTGTGGTTCGAGCTGTGCTCCTTCTTCGGCTTCTTGGGCTTTTGCCCGTGACCGGTCGTGCCGGTCGTGGTCGTCGTCTGCGTCGTCGTCGTGTTGAGGTTCGTCGCTGGGGCTGCGGTGCAGGCGCCGAGCGTGTCGAGGTGAGCCTGGTGAGCCGGCCATGCGGGAGTGGCGATGTTGATGGTGTGCTGGCCCCCGTTGCCCGTCTTGTGGCAGACGTCAATCTTCACCTGTCCGGTGCCGCTGTCGCCGGTAGTAGTGGTAACCAGCAGCGGCGTCGTGGAGGTCGTGCTCAGGTTCGTCGAGGTCTGATTCCCGTTCTCGCCGGACTCCGAGTCGAAGTCGCTCTCTTCCGCCTGTTGATCGTCGGCGGACTTCCCTTCGAAATCGCCGGTCGTCTGCGTCGAGGTCGTCTGGGACTCGGTCGTGCTCGTTCCGGCCGTGCTCACAGTGGAGCCGGTCGTGATCTGCGCAAGTCCGACGCCTGCGGCGGCGGCGAACGCGAGACCCACGAGCGCGCCGACGAGGGAACGGCGGGTCATGCTGCTGAATCGCTTACGCACTTTGGAATCCCTTCAACGTTGGGGAGTTGCGGCCTATGGTTGAACAGTCGCCATCTGGCGGCGAAACTTGCGCCCCGCTCCCCCGTCTGAGGGAGTCGTCTACCCGTCAACTGGCTCAACGGGCCGGCGGGGGACGAAACGCGTACACCTTTCCCTCGGTATCGGCTCCGAGCACCGTTCCGGCCACGGTGATCATCGCGGCGACGGTGCCGCCCTTCGTCGGGTAGGACCAGAGCCTCAGGCCGTTGGCGGCCGCAAGCGCGAAGAAACCACCCGGATCGCCGCCGGTTGCGAACAAGACGTTTCCGACAAGGAGCGGCTTGGCCTGGTTTCCGTCCCCGAGCGCTTTCGACCAGATCGGCCTGAAGCCGCAACCGGGGTCCACGTGGAAGGCGCGCACGCCATTGCCAAGCCGCCGCCCATCCTTAGAGATGACCGACTGCGCGGAGTAGATCATCTGCGTCGAGACAGACCATGCCGGCGCGCCGATGAACGGTGCCACACCGTCGCCGAGTGGGATGAAGACGACTGGCCCTGCTGACAGGTGCGTGCGGTTGAAGATGTAGAGCGTGCCGTCCTTGTTGTTGAGCGCCGCCAGCGGTGGACATGTCTCTGGTTGGAAGAGCAACGGAGCGGCCCCGAAGTCATCGTCCCCCGTCAGGCTGAGATCTGGCAAGTAGGAGTCGGTGACCGTTGCAAGGTCCGGGCTCAGCGCGACGATCCTGTCACCGTAACCGGCGTTGTCGATAAAGCACGAGCATTCGTCCGACCAGACGTGCGAGTTTCCGACCCCCGTGTAGACGGTCCCGTCGCTGGGATCGATCGAGACGCCACCCCAGCCCCAGATCCCTCCGAGATTGTCGGGCCCGGGCACCGGGTTCCATTGCGAGAAGACGTTGCTCGCATCAAGCGGGATCGCGAGCAGGCTCCCCTCGGGGAAACCGTTGTCGGCTCCCACGTCGCAGTAGGAGGCGATCGGCACGTAGAGCCGGTCGCCGGCGATGCGCAGTCCACCCCAGACATATTCGATGTTGGTGCGCGACACGACCTGCTGCGGGTAGCCGGTTGCTTCTGTACCGGTCGCCAGCGAGAGGGCGTGCAGTTGCCCGCTGGCACCGACGACGTAGAGGAGGCCGCGTGCGAGATCGATCGCGCCCGTGGACGTGATGCCCCAGGTTCCGCAGAGCTCCGTTGTCGTGGTCCCGAGCTCGCGCTGCCACAGCACCGCACCGTTGTTTACGTCAAGGGCGTAGACCGAGCCGGCCTCGGTGGCGATATAGACGACCTGGCGCCCACCGACGTGGGCGGAGAGTGGAGAGGCGTAGACCGGGCCGTCGAGAGTGACCTGCCAGGCTGAAGCCAAGCGGGACACGCTTCGAGGAGTCAGGAGGGAAGAGGGGACCGCGTTCCGGAGTTGGTTGTCATAGGCGTAGCTCGTCCATGCGACTGGATCGGAAGGCGGCTTCGGCTTCGGCTTGGGCTTTCCGCTCGCACTTGATGCGAAGACGAGGCTAAAGAGCAGCAACCAGACGAGAACGCGGGTTGACATAGGCCGCAGAGCGTACGGTTCGCGATGGACACCTGCTCGCCAGACGCAGGCCGCATTCGTCCCTCAGCGCATGCGCGAGGCGAGCGCTGCCGTCAGCTGTGTCTCGAAATCGCTGGGCGAGTTCAGCAGGGCCACGCGTAGCAGCGTGACTGCGCGACCGCGTTGAAGGAAGAGCACGTCGTAATTCGCTGAGAATCCGGGTTCGACGGAAAACGTAGCCCGGAATGCCCGCAACCTGGCCGAGATCTTCGGCAACCGAAGCGCTCGAATCGGAGGACGGTCATTCGCGTCGAGCCCCAGGTTGTTCACGACGCACCGAACTGTAGGGACGCGTGCCTGGTGCGCGAATGCCTGCTGTGCTTGCTTCGTGGTGGCGTAGACGCGGGTGAGGCCGACCGCCTCAATCAGGCTCGGAGGATCTCCGAGGTCGTACCGATAGAACACCGGTGAGGCGCTTTCGCCCGTAATCGTGAGCTTGGACTCATGTCTCGGGTTGAGACAATCATCGCCACCACTTGCAGCTTGCTGGAAACCTTCGGGAAAGTCAGACGCATTGAGCCCGATCTCTTCTGCACGACGCTGATCCCTCGTGCTGATCACACGTGCCGCGCCTGTGGGCGGGGAAACCCAGAGAGTGGCCGAGCCGGCTTCCGGCGCGATCGTAGTCGAACCGAGGCACCCACCAGGCAGCGTCGAGCTCGCCGTGCACGGGTCGATGTTCGGACCGACGATCGCCGTGAAGTCAGTTGTGCCGCTGACCCTGACGGACCGCGTGAACGCGCCCTGCACGTTCGTGCGAGCCTCGAAAAAACTAATCGTCCTATCGTTCCTACGGCCGAGGATGGTGACGTCCGCTCGAGCAAGCGGCTTTCCTCCCTCGATGACTCTTCCGCCCACGACGGCAGTCTTGCGCTTGCGGTCGTAGCGCGCCCTCACGGACACAGACTCAGGCAACGGCAGCAGCGCCTGCAACTCGTATGCGGGCCTGGTCTGCGGCGCCACAAGCGTGCGCCAGCGGTAGTCGCCGGGCGCGGTAGGTGCGACCAACCCTTCGAGGGTCAGCGAAATCGAGGCGGCAGAGTTCGCGTCGCTCGAAAGACCGGTCGAGCATGCCTGCATGACGTACGCGAGGCCAGCCTGCGATCCGCGATCGACATAAACGGACAGACTCACTTGTTGACCGGCGAGAGACCTTGAGAGACCCCAAACAGCCGCATGCGCGCCGGGCGCGCATGCCTGGGCTCGGGGGTCCGAAAGGCTCTCGGTAACGTCCTTTGCGACAAGAGAACCAAAACCGATCGCAAACGACGGACCGTCCGCGTCGACGATCGAGATCGATGCCTGACCGACCTCCGTACCGGACTTTGCCTCGAGATCGAGCGTGTAGCCGGTCGGCACCTCGATCACGACGTTCCTCGGGAGCGGGGGCTTGTCGGGTGCGAAGTCAA
>DASWGR010000003.1:0-5815 GCA_036393535.1 Gaiellaceae bacterium
AACCCACCGTCACCACCGGCGGCGGAGCCGCTCTGGGCACCGAACCACCTGGGGTACCGGCACATCTGCCTCGACGTCCCGAACATCCAGGAGCTGTACCAGCAGCTCAGCCAGAAGTGGAAGTTCCTGAGCAAGCCCGTCGTCGTTCCGCCGCCGTTCAACGTGACGACCGTCTACTTCATCGGGCCGGGAAACGTGCTGATCCAGCTGACGCAGAAGAACACGAGCGACGCCGCGGATGCCTAGGCAGGCGCAGCTGCGGCGCTGATGCGCTGGAGGTTCTCGGGGGCGAAGAACTCGCTCACCGGGACCGTCTGGGCGAAGACGCCGAAGTAGCGGTCGGTGTCCTCCTGGCTCTGGTGCAGGCCGACGAAGACGTCGATCACCTCCTGTGTGGGCGGCTCGAGACGGGCCATCTCGGAGGTGAACTGGAAGAGCGGCACCGAGAACGCGTCGCGGCGCTCCTGGAAGTCGGCGAGTGCACTGTCGAGATCGCCGGCGAGACCCTCGTGGACCAATTCCACGAGCAGCGCCGCATCGCGGAAGGCATTCGTGATCCCGGCAGCCGTGATCGGGTCCATCGTCAGACCGGCGTCACCCAACAGGCACCAACCCTTGCCGACCGGAGTCCTGCAGAAGCTCGTGGCGCAGCCCGTGCGCCAGCGGCTCGCCCGTTTCGCAGCACGCACGCGCTCGCCGAACGCAGGAGCTAGCGCATCGAGCTCGGCGGGCATCGTCGTGTCGCGGTCGCTCACGGCAGCTCGGAAGTCGCGGTATGGGAAGCAGATGCCGGCGAGTGTGAGCCCGTCGTTCGTACGCCAGGCGTACACCATCCGTCCGGGTCGCGGATAGAACTCCATGTCGTCGATCGGCAGCTCGGCGAAGTAGGCCCAGATCGTGCCGCCGATCCGCCCCTGCACGTCGTAGGACGTGGCTCCGACGAGGCGAGCGACGGCCGACTTCTCTCCGTCGGCGCCCACGACGAGTGGGGCTCGCGCCTCGTGCACGGTCCCGCGCTCGTCGGTGAAGAGGACGCCGGCGACGCGATCGTCCTCCACGATCAGATCGCGTACGGAGCATCGGGTTCGGACCTCTGCGCCGGCCTCGCGCGCCGCCGTGACCAGGAGATCGTCGAGCACGAGGCGACGTGGCGCGTACGCCTCCGAGACGGCGCCGGCTGGCGGTGCGTGCCCGCGGAGAAGGAGCTCACCGAGATCGAGAGTGAAGTTCCGCATCGGCGGGCAACCGGTCGCCACGACCCGGTCGAGCAGGCCCCACCGCGAGAGATGCTCGACACCGCTGTGCCACACCATGTGCGTCGAGGCCAGGCGATCGCTCGGAAACGCGTTTCGGTCGAGGACCAAGACCTCGTGGCCCTTGCGTGCAAGGAGCATCGCGACGGAGCTTCCGGCGCACCTGGCACCAACGACGATTGCGTCGTACAGCAGTGATCACCCGCTTTCGAGACGGCGTCGCAGTCAGCCGATTATCGGGGGCGGCGGCGGAAGGATCAACCGACGAGCAGTTGCTCCTCGGCCGCAGACACGATGCGCCTCGCCTTCGACACGTCCTCGCCCTCGCCACCGCCGCCAAGCGCCTCGAGCGTCGGCGCGAGCAGGGATCGCGCCTCGTCCGGGCGACCCTGAGCGCAGAGGTATGCAGAGAAATCCGTCGCCGCCCGTAGCTCCCAGCCCAGCGCCTGTTGTCGGCGGGCAATGTCCAACGCCGTCGCAAAGCGAGTCTCGATCGCGGACGGCACCTCGTTCAGCGCGGCGAGGGCATTGCCTTCGACCCGCCACACCTCGGCTTCCTGCCAGCGCTCTCCCCAGCGCGCGATGCGGGCGCGTGCGTCCTCGAGCACAACCATCGCCTCGTCGGGACGTCGGCGCTCGAGCAGCAGCTCAGCGCGCAGCGTCTCGAAGAACGGCACGACGATCTCGGCCCCGGTCTCGCGGAACGCGTCCAGACCGGCCTCGATCTCGCTCACGCCGTCGACGCGCCCGAGGCGTCCCTGGATCGAGCCGCGGAGCATCGTCGCCATCGCACTCACGTACGCGTAGTCGTTCTCCTCCGCGATTCGATGCCCGCCGACGACACGTTCTGCAGCTCGCGCCGTGTCCGACAACAGGAGATCGGGCACCGCGCCCCACGTGCTCGCCCAGGCCGCGGAATACGGGTGGTCGATCTCGCCGACGAGCGTCGCGATGCGCTGCGAGATCTCCGCAGCGCGGTCGAACCGTCCGACGATGTAGCTCGCAATCGCCTGATGGACGAGACAGACGAGCTCGAGGTCGGTGGAGTACACATCGGCCAGCGCGCGGTGACGTTCCGGCACGAAGCGGTCGAGAAACGAAGTGCAGTAGCCGAACGACTCGGAGAAGCGGCCCGTGTAGAAGGAGGTCTGGAGCGCCACCATGTCCGCGATCAGCTCCGCGTCGGGGTCACCCGTGGAGTGCGCGAGCTCGCGTATCCGCACGGCGGTCCGGTAGGCGTCGTCGACGCGCCCCCGCACGTGGTGGTACACCCAGATGCCCCACAGGATCAATACGCCCTCGGCCGCGGTCTCGGCCGCATCGCTGAGCTGCGCAGCCCCGGAGTACGCGGCCTCCACCTCGGAGGCGCCCCAGCTTTTCGCGTGCATGTACGCGGTGCCGAGCTGCGCCTGCAGGCGCAGCTCCGTCCGGTCGCGCATGCTCGAGTGCGAGACACCTCCGATCAGCTCGACGCCGTAGGACAGATGTGTGATCGCCTCGTGCACGGCGGAGGCCCGAAGCGCCTTCTGGCCGGCCCTCAGGAGGTAGTCCGCGGCCGGCTGAGGCTCTCCGCCCTCGGCCAGATGATGAGCGAGCGTCTCGGGCTCGCTCTCGACGACACCCGGATAGGAATCCTCCAGGACGCGCGCGACGCCGAGGTGCACCTCCCGTCGGCGCGCCTTGAGCTGAGCGTGATAGGCCGCTTCCCGTAGCAGCGCGTGCCGGAACGCGTACCTCGCGCCCTCCGCTTCGTCGTCGGCGTCGACTACCTCGAGGATCCGTGCGGCGCACAGTCGATCCACGTCCTCCGCAACGTCGCGATCGGTCGTCGGGGTGACGGCTCGGAGCAGCTCGAGCGAGAACGACCGACCGAGCGTCGACGCGATCTGAGCCGTGAACTTCGCCGACCCCAATGTGTCGAGGCGCGCGACGAGGAGGTCGTGCAGCGTCTCGGGAACGGTCACCGCGAGGTCCGCTTCGAGCTCGTAGCGATCGCCGGCGTCTCGCATCGTCGGTGACTCGAGGAGCTGGCGCGTCAGCTCCTCGACGAAGAGCGGAACTCCGTCCGAGGACTCGACGATCGTGGTGCAGACCGAGGCAGGGAGCGCCTTTCCGCCCGCCAGCTCGCTCACGAGCGCCACGGTCGAGTCCGTTGCCAACGGCACGAGGTCGATACGGTCGAGGCGACGGCGCTGCAGCCTTTCGTCGAGCGTCGGTCGTGCCGTGAGCACGAGGAGCCCGGCAACTTCGCGCGTGCGCTCGACGAGGTGAGCGAGAAGCTCGAGAGAGGTCGCGTCGGCAACGTGGACGTCTTCCACCGTGACCAAAAGCGGGCGAGAGCCGGCGCTGCGCTTGATGAGCTCGGTCACGAGCTCGATCGTTCGCCGCCGCTGCAGCTTGAGGCTGAGACGCAGTGGTTCGTACTCAGCGCCGACCGGCAAGGAGAGCAGCGGCGCCAGGAGGGGAATCGTCGTCCGTCGGTCGAGATCGAGCCCGTCGACGAACGCTTCGAGGCGTGCCCGCGCGACCTCCTCGTCCGTTCCGACTTCGATGCCGACGCTCGCCCGGATCCAGTCGACGAACGGGAGCAGGACGGTGGCGACGTGGTACTGCGAGCATTGGAGTCGGATCAGCTCCCGATCCTCGGAAGCAGTGCGCGCGACGAGCTCCTCCACGAGCCTCGACTTTCCGATGCCGGCCTCTCCGACGATCACTGCCGAGCGCCAGCTCCCGGCGAGCGCCGACTGCCAGGCGACGAGGAGACCGGCGAGCTCCTCCTGTCGCCCGACGAGCGGCGAGAGGCGGTCTCCCACATGCGCTTGAAAACGGCTCTGCGCCCGGACGTCCAAGACGCGCCAGACCTCGACCGGATCGGCGATCCCTCTGAGCTCGTGGACGCCCAGCGCCTCGAGGTCGAAGCGATCACCGATGAGTCGTCGGGTCCCCGGAGTGATCACGACCGACCCTGGAGCGGCGAGCCCCTGCGCCCGTGCCGCGAGGTTCGGGGTCTCGCCTACGACGCCCTCGCGGTGAGCGAGGGCGTCGCTCTTGGTCTCGCCGACCATGACGAGGCCCGTTGCGACTCCGGCGCGGCTCGCCAAGGTGGAGCCGGAGCCGGAGCCGACCGGGAGGCGTCCGACGGACGCCACCAGCTCGAGAGCCGCACGCACCGCCCGCTCGGCGTCGTCTTCGTGAGCCGTAGGCCAGCCGAAGTAGACGACCGCGCCGTCCCCGAGGAACTCTGCGACATGACCGCCCCAGCTCTCGATGACCTCCTTGCAGCAATCGTGGTACGAGGTCATCGTCCCGGCGAGGTCCTCGGGGTCCAAACGGCTCGCGAGCTCGGTCGAGCCGATGAGATCGCAGAAGACAACCGTCATCTGCCGACGTTCGGCGACCGCGCTGACTTGCGTCGCCTGTGATTCGCCAGAGGTCGTGTCGGCGAACGCCGAGATCGCGGTGAGGAGCCGCTTGCGATCGCCGAGCGGGATCCCGAGCTCCTTGAGATCCTCGTCCGTCAGCTGGGGGACGACGTCGAGGCCAATCCTCTGCTTCGCGAACGACTCGGCGTACTGCGGCAGGCCGATCCGACCCAGCCAGTCGGCAATGCCGAGTCCCCGATCGCTCCCGTCGGTGCGTCGAGTTCGTGGTGTCCCGCCAGCCGCCATAGTCGAAGGTGTCGCCCCCGCAAGTATCGCTCGTTACCCTGCCAGAGGTGTCATCGTGGTCGCTGATCCCGAGCCGCTTACACGCCTGCGGGATCGTCAAGCCCTGCGCTTGGAGCTTCTCGGCCTCTCGCAACTTGGCCACGATCTGCTCCGCGCTGTAGGGAAACGGCGGCGCGTCGGATGAGGACCGCAGGAACGGATTCGAGCGCGGCGGATGGGCCATGGGGGTGTTCGACAACGAGACCATGACGTTCATCGACCAGACCTACCAGCGCGCCGACGCGTTCCTGCTCGGCCGGCGGACCTACGAGC
This sequence comes from Gaiellaceae bacterium, assembly GCA_036393535.1. Classification (GTDB taxonomy): domain Bacteria; phylum Actinomycetota; class Thermoleophilia; order Gaiellales; family Gaiellaceae; genus 3-1-20CM-4-69-9. The sequence goes on from DASWGR010000003.1 coordinate 5,234, forward strand.
TCTTCGCCGGCTGCTGGGGCGCAGAGGAGCGGGCTCGCGCCGCGGCGGAAGATCCGGGCAACCACCAGATCACAGATGCCTTGAACACAAGCCCAAGTACCTCGTATCAAACACGCTCACCGAACCGCGCTGGGCGAACACGACCGTCCTCTCCGGCGACGTCGCGGCGGCCATCGGCGAGCTGAAAGCGAAGCCGGGGGGTGAGCTGCAGGTGCACGGCAGCGGCGTGAGGGGTTTCAAAATGCGGGTTCGGCGCGTGAACGCTCAGCGGTTGCTCTGTCCTCACTGGTAGCGCCGCTCAGAGGTGGCGCTATAGGGTTGGCGCGCGCGTGCGAATACCAGATCGTGCTGGGGTTCGCAACCGATTGGCTGCCGCCCCAGACCTACGCGCTCGCCCTTGCTGCCCCTGGCGTCGGGCGATGAGAGCATCGGCCCATGCTCCTTTCTTTCGCCTTGTAGGGTTCGCAAACTCGGCCGCGGCTCTCGCGCGGCCTGGGCTCGGTAGTTTCGACCGTTCGTGTCGCTAGCCGAGGAGGGTCCTGGTTGCTCTGGTCGTTCGTGTATCTGATTGGACGAAACGTG
>DASWGR010000004.1:0-16423 GCA_036393535.1 Gaiellaceae bacterium
AGAAGTCGCTCGGCTGCAAGGTCAGCGTCACGAAGATCGCCGAGGTTCCCGTCTACCAGGCGATGGCGGACGGCAAGACGGACGCGATCCTCGAAGACTGGGGTCACGTCCCGCAGTGGAAGCAGTACGTGACGAAGCAGAAGACGGTGGTCAGGATCGGGCCGAACGGCGTCATCGGCACGATCGGCTGGTACATCCCGGACTACCTGATGAAGCAGCATCCGGAGTTCGCGACGTGGAAGGGCCTGAAGGGCAAGGAGTCGCTCTTCAAGAGTCCGGAGTCGGGCTCGCAGGGCATGTTCCTCGGCGGCGACCCGTCGTACCAGCAGAAGGACAAGACGCTGATCAAGGCGCTCGGGCTGAACTTCAAGTTCGTCAGTGTCGGCGCGGAGCCGGCGCAGGTGGCGCGCTGGACGCAGCTCTACAAGCAGGGGAAGCCGGTCCTCTTCTACTGGTACGACCCGCAATACCTCAACGCGAAGTACAAGGTCGATCTGATCAAGCTCCCCGCCCGCTTCAAGGGCTGCAAGGACGACGAGAAGGCGGGAGGGGATCCAAAGGCGTACGCGTGCGCGTACCCGAGCTACACACTGCTCAAGTTCGTCAGCAAGAAGTTCGCGACGAGCGGCTCGCCCGCCGTCGCACTGATCAAGCGCTGGAAGTGGACGAACTCCGACCAGAACACAGTCGCAAAGATGATCGCCGGCGACCACTTGAACCCTGACAAGGCAGCGCAGAAGTGGATTGCCGCGAACCAGGCGAAGGTCAACAAGTGGCTCGGTAAGTAGCTCAGAGGAACCGTTCGACGGAGCGCTTCGGGCCGGTCGGTGCCGAGGCGCTCCGTGTTGCGCTGACCAGCGCTTCGGTCCGTCGTGGCGGCGTGCGATAGGCTCGCCAGCCGGTGAGTGTGGAAGTCGAGACAGTTCGAACCGTCGAGGTGCCGACCCGGATCGTCCATGGTGCCGGCGCGATCGCGCGCGTCGGCGAGCTCGTCGCGGAGTTGGGAGTCACTCGGCCCCTTCTGGTCACGGACAAGGGAGTCGTCGCCGCCGGTCTCGCCGAAAGGACGCTCGCGCACCTCGAGAACGCGGTCCTCTTCGACGAGGTCCGCGCAAACCCCGACATCGAGCTCGTCGGCCGCGCCAGAGCCGCGTACGTCGAAGCCGGCTGCGACGGCCTCGTCGCCCTCGGCGGCGGGAGCTCGATGGACACGGCGAAGTCGGTCGGCGTCGAGGTCGTCCACGGCGGCTCGATCGTCGAGTACGAATACGGCGGGACGCCGATCTCCAAGCGGATCCCGCCGCTTGTCGCCGTGCCTACGACAGCCGGGACGGGGAGCGAGGCCACGCTCTGGGCGGTGATCACGGATCCGGAGCGAAAGATCAAGTTCAACGTCGGCGGCACGCCGCTGATCGGCGCGCACGTCGCGCTCGTCGACCCCGAGCTGATGCTCGGCCTGCCGCCGGCGATCACCGCGGCGACCGGAATGGACGCACTCTCGCACGCGATCGAGTGCTACACGTGTGACTACCACCAACCCTTCAACGACGCTGTTGCGCTCCTGGCGATCGAGCTTGTCGGCCGCTCGCTGCGCGTCGCCTACGAAGACGGCGGCAACCTCGAGGCGCGCACGGACATGGCGCACGCCGCGACACTCGGCGGGCTCGCCTACGGGACCGAGAGCGCCGGCGCGGCCCACGCCATGAGCCAGTCGGCAGGCGGCGTGCACGAGTGTCCGCACGGAGCCCTGACCGCACGAGTGCTCGGACCTGTGTGCGAGTACAACGCGCCCGCGGACCCCGAGCGCTACGCCCGCATCGCGCAGGGTCTCGGGGTCGACGTCCACGGACTGTCGCCACTCGAGGCCGCGCTTGCCGGGGTCGAAGAGCTCTACCGGCTCACCGATGACGTCGGGATTCCGGGCATGGAAGAGCTCGGCTTCTCGGAGGACGAGATCCCGATGCTCGCCAGGATCGCGTACGAGGATCCGCAGACGATCGGGAACCCACGCGAGGTCGACGCGGCCGGCTACGAAGAGATCTATCGCAACTCCTTCGCGAGGGGGAAACGCTGAGCACGCGCACGACCGACTACTCGATGTATGTCGGGGGCTCGTGGGTCGAGAGCGAGTCCGGTGGGCGGATGGAGGCGACAAGCCCCGCGACGGGCGAGACGATCGGGTCTGTCCCTGAGGCGACGCGCGACGACGCCCGGCGGGCGATCGCGGCGGCCAACGCGGCCGCGCGCGAGTGGGCGGCCCGCTCGGCCTTCGAGCGTGCGGCGGCAATGGAGCGGGTCGCGGGGATCATCGAGGAGCGCCGGGATGACCTTGCGCACACGCTCACGCTCGACCAGGGCAAGCCCCTGCGCTCCGAGTCCTACGGCGAGGTGGATGAGCTCATCGAGTACTGGCGAATGGCGGCAGGCGATGCGCGGCGGCTCGAAGGTCTCATGCCGCCGTCGGTGGACGCCTCGAAGCGCGTGCTCGCCTACCGCGTTCCGCGCGGGGTCGTGGGCGTGATCACGCCGTGGAATTGGCCGTACACGATGGCGGCGGAAGTGGTCGCGCCGGCGCTCGCCTCGGGCAACACCGTCGTCTGGGGGCCGGCGACTTCGACGTCGGTGTGCTCGGTCAAGCTCGCCGAGTGCGTCGTGGACGCCGAGCTTCCCGGCGGCGTCTTCAACCTCGTAACCGGCCCCGGCTCGGTCGTCGGAGACGAGATCGCGGTGAACGCAGGCACGCACGCGATCGGTTTCGTCGGCTCGGTCGCGACCGGGTACCGCGTCGCCGAGCGCGCCGCCGGCAAGGCACTCCTGCTCGAGATGGGCGGGAACGGGCCCTTGGTCGTTCTCGAGGACGCAGATCTCGACGCGGCCGTCGAAGCGACGCTCGCGGCCGCGTACCTGTGCGCCGGTCAGAGCTGCACCGCCGGCGAGCGCTTCCTTGTCCACGAGGACGTCCACGACGAGTACCTCGACAAGCTGACGGAAGCGGTCTCGAGCGCGATCCGACTGGGCGACCCCTTTGCAGACGAGACGACGATGGGCCCGCTGAACAACGAGGGCACCGCCGCGAAGATGGACAGTCACATCGGCGACGCCGTCGAGCGCGGCGCGGTGCTCGTCGCCGGCGGGGCCCGCGCGCGCGAATTTCCCACGGACCTGTACTACGAGGCGACCGTCCTCGACCGCGTGAACGACGAGATGGAGGTGGCCAAAGACGAGACGTTCGGGCCCATCGTCCCGATCTCGACGATCCGAAGCGAAGACGAGGCGCTTGCGATCATCGACTCGTCCCCGTACGGGCTCCTGGCCGCCGTGTTCACGCGGGACCTCGGCCGCGGTCTACGCTTCGCCGAGGCAGCGCGGGCCGGTTGGGTGAACGTCAACGAGTCGACGAACTACTGGGAGAGCCATCTCCCGTTCGGAGGGCGGGCGGGGTCGCAGAGCGGGATCGGCCGCGTGGGCGGGCGCTTCTCGATGGAGACGTTCACAGAGCTGAAGACCGTCGTCGTGAATCTGGGCTAAGGAAGAGGAGGCAGCTGCAGTGGCGAAGATCGACGAGCACCCTGAGGTCTTGCTGTACACGCGGATCCGAAAGTCGCCGTACTTCTACGCGTCGCGCCGCCACGGCGTGCACATGTACAGCTTCTACAACCACATGTACCACCCTCGTCACTACGGCGACCCGGTGGCGGAGTACTGGGAGCTTCTGAACGGCGTCACGCTCTGGGACGTCGGGGTCGAGCGCCAGGTGGAGATCACTGGGCCTGACGCGTTCACGCTGGCGAACATGCTCGTGCCCCGCGATCTGAACAAGTGTGCGGTCGGGCAGTGCAAGTACGTCTTCATCACCGCCCCGGACGGCGGCATCATCAACGATCCCATCCTGCTTCGGTTGGACGAAAACCACTTCTGGATCTCCGTCGCCGACAGCGACGTGCTGCTGTGGGCTATGGGCGTTGCCTACAACTCCGGCCTCGACGTCAAGATCGGTGAACCGGACGTCGGCCCGATGCAGATCCAGGGCCCGAAGTCGAGGGACGTCCTTGTCGACCTGCTCGGCGACAGCGTCCTCGAGATTCCGTACTACTTCTGCCACGACTACGAACTCGAGGGTATGAACGTGATGGTGTCGCGGACCGGCTACACCTCGGAGATCGGGTTCGAGATCTACTGCCGCGATGCGAGCCACAACGCCTTGAAGCTCTGGGACCTCGTGCTCGAGGCCGGCAAGCCTCACGGCCTGGCCGTCATCGGGCCCTGCCACATCCGCCGCATCGAGGGCGGCATCCTCGCGTACGGCGCGGACATGTGGCTGGACACGAACCCGTATGAGGTGGACCTGGGCTACGAGTGGATGGTCGACCTCGAGCAGGAGGCAGACTTTGTCGGGAAGGAGGCGCTGCGGCGGATCAAGGAGAAAGGGATCTCGCGAAAGCTCGTCGGTGTCGAGATCGGCGGCGCCGGGCTCGGCTCCTACAACGACGGCTCGATGATGGACTTCTTCCCGGTGTACGCGAATGGGAAAAACATCGGCAAGGTGACGTCGGCATGCTTCTCGCCGCGTCTCGAGAAGAACATCGGCTACGCGATGGTGCCGATCGAGCACGCCGAGCTTGGGACACAGCTGGAGGTCGAGACGCCGGCGGAGAGGACCTCGGCCGTTGTCGTCCGCAGGCCGTTCATCGACCCTGAGAAGGAGATTCCGAAGCAGGACCTCGCGGCCGCGGGGGCCCGGGACGAATCGAGCAGCTAACGGCACAAACGTCGCTCGCCTTCGGCTCACTCCCGTGAGGGAAACCATGTTTCCCCCACGAGCCCCCTTCTTTAGAGGTCGCCTCAGGGGTGCTGCCGAAGCGATCGCCGCCACCACCCCTGAGGAGAAACAAGGGGGAAACCTCCCGGTTTCCCCTTACGCCCCTTCCACCGCTCATAGGCCACAAGTCGGCCTATGAGCCCCGCTCGGGACGCGCTCGCCGGGCTACTGAGGCGTCCTCGCTACGAGGTGTTCCCCGTCGAGGGGATCGCCGACGACGTGGTCACGCACGTCCCGACCGAGATCAAGGTGGCAGTCACCTCGTCGCCGACACGGGGGATCGAAGCGACGCTGCGACTGTGCGAGGAACTCACGTCGGCCCGGTTCCAAGTCGCGCCGCATCTCGCAGCCCGGCTGATCCGAGACGAGGGGCACCTGCGGGACATCCTCGACCAGTTCTTGGCGATGGGCGTTCGCGATGTCTTCGCGATTGCCGGCGACGTTGAACTGCCGGCAGGGAAGTTCGACGGCGCGACGGCGCTGCTCGCTGCGATGGCCGAGCTCGGGCACGGAATGGAACAGGTTGGAATCTCCGGCTACCCGGAGAGCCACCCCTTCATCAGCGATGAGACCACGATTCAGGTGATGTTCGACAAGGAGCCTTTCGCGACGTACATCGTCAGCCAGCTCTGCCTCGACGCCGGCGTGATCGCGTGGTGGATCGGAGCCGTCCGAGCCCGTGGGGTGCGGCTTCCAATCCACATCGGAATTCCCGGGCCGATTGCGAGTACCAGGCTCCTTCGAATTGCGACGAGGATCGGAGTCGGTGAGTCGACTCGATTCGTGCGCGGGCATGGCGGCCTGCTCGCGCGCCTGTTCCTGCACGGCCGCTACGGCCCCGGATCGCTGATCGAACGGTTGACGCCGAAGCTAGCCGACCACGCGTCCACAATCGGCGGCTTTCACGTCTACACGTTCAACGAACTGGCGATGACGGAACGCTGGCGGCGCGAGGCTCTTCGCCGCCTCGAGTCTTAAAGAGTTCATCAACACGCCGACGACGTCCTCGCCGGCGAGGCCGCGGAGGGCAAGCGTCGTACGTCGCCGGAGCACGTCCTCCGGCCGGCACGCCCACTCGACGTCGCAGGCATACAAGGCCTGCGCGGCGATGTCCGGCCCTTTCGGGTGAATTGGGTGGAGCAGGTCAGGATCCGCCACGGCGGGAGCAAGTACTTCGTCGGCCAGGCTTCCGTAGCGTGCTCGTGCTCGTGCGGCCGGAGTTGCTCGAGCTCGAGCCGTCAGCAGACGGCGGCGGCGGCGAGAACACCCTGACGGGCGACGTCCTGACACACACGTTCCTTGGGTCCGTGACCCGCCTCAAGATCATCGGACAGGAAACCGGCCTCATCGCCGACGTGCCGACGGTCCGGGTCGACTCGCTGCCGATCGGGCTGCGGGTGGTCGTCCACGTGCCTGCCGCGGGCACACGGCTGCTCAGCCTCGGCGAGGAGCCAGCGTCCGCCGGGCCAGATCCGGGCGATCGGTGAAGATCCCCGTCACCCCGAGCGCGGCCAGGTCGAGCATGCGCGCGGGTTCGTTGACCGTGTAGACCGTCGTCGCGAAACCGGCGGAACGCGCGTGCGCGACCGCGCGCGGCGTTGCAGCCCCATTTGCAAAACCAACCGCCCACGCGCCGGTGGCACGCCTGATCGAGACGCCGAAGCCGACGTGCTGAATCGTCCGCAGACCCGGGCGGAGCCGGCGAACCGCACCGAGCGCTCCCGGCTCGAACGAGATGATCACCGCATCGTCGTCAACGAGCTCGAGCGTCCGGCCAACGATGTCGTGGCGCCGGTAGCGGTAGGGATGCTTGAGCTCGACCATCACGCCGACCCGCCCGGCGGTCAGCTCGAGCACTTCCTCGAGCGTTGGATAGGCGCCTGACGGGCGGGGGCGGTCGTGGACGACGACGAGCCTGCCGTCCTTCGTCGCATGGACGTCGAACTCGACATAGTCGGCACCGAGCTCGATCGCCCGCCGGAATGCCGCGAGCGTGTTCTCCGGCTCGTCCCGGGAGGCGCCGCGGTGAGCGATGACGAGCGGCGTCACGTCAGCCGAGCAGGCGTTGCATCAACTCGACGTCGATCGCGGGCACGAGCTCGTCCGCCGCCGCGAGCCGCTCGGGCGCCAGCGTCCCGAGCACGGCGATGCAGCGGATGCCGGCAGCCTTCGCCGAGGCGATGCCTGCCTCCGTATCCTCGAAGACGAGCACGTCGGACGCGTCGACGCCGCCGACGAGAAGCGTCAGGGCCCGAAGATAGCCGGCCGGATGTGGCTTTCCCTCAGCCACATCTTCCGCGGCGACGATCGGGCCGACGAGGGCTGCGAGCCCAGCCGCCCGGAGCACCGGCTCGATCTCGGCCCGAGCTGCACCGGAGACGACGGCGACCTGCACCCGCGCGGCTGCATAGCGCACGGCCTCGCGCACTAGTTCGGGGACGCTGGAGCCGTCCGCGACGCGCTCGCGGTACTGCCCGATGCGCCGCCGGATGACCTCGTCCACGGATGGGTGGTCGCGACCGAGCCACGTACGCACGATCTCCGGGTCGGACAGCCCCGCGAGCTCGTCGAAGTACTCCTGGGCGGAGAGGGGCCGTCCGTACTCGGCGAAGAGATCGCAGTAGATCTCGCAGAGGATCGGCTCGTCGTGGGAGAGCGTCCCGTTGAAGTCGAAGATGACGGCTCGGACAGGCAAAGGCGCGACGCATTATCGTCGGCGAGTGCCCCTGACGGCTCTCGCATTTGCGCTTGCCGCCGCGTTCGTTCATGCGCTCTGGAACCTCCTGCTCGCGCGTGCACGCGACATCGAAGCGGCGACTGCAGTCGCGCTTGTTGTCGCCGTCGCCGCATTTGCGTTTCCGGCCGCCGCTTTCTGGCACGTCGATGGGCGGGTGTGGCCGTACGTCGTCGGTAGCGCCGCCTTCGAGCTCGTCTATTTCGCGGTGCTGGCTACTGCGTACCGGCGCGCCGAATTCTCGGTCGTCTACCCGATCGCGCGAGGATCGGCACCGGTGCTCGTGCTCGTTGTCGCCGTCGCCGGCCTACACGCCTCGACGTCGTGGGAGCAGGCGGCAGGCGTCGCGCTCGTCGCCGGCGGGATCGTGTTCGTCCGTGGCTTTCAGCACGGCATGAAGCGCGGCGGCGTCGCCTTCGGCCTGACGATCGGCTGCTGCATCGCCGGCTACACGCTCATCGACAAGTACGGCATCCGCTACGCGAACCCGGTCTCCTACCTCGAGCTGTCGATGGTGGCGCCGACGCTCGTGTACGCGGCCGCGGTCGCTTCGAGAAAGGGGTTTGGTGCCCTCCGGGCCGAGATGAGCGTCGCATCGGTGGTAGCCGGCCTCGCCACATTCGGCGCCTATGCGCTCGTGCTCGCAGCCCTCAAGCTTGCCTCGGCGGCGTCGGTCGCAGCAGTCCGTGAGACGAGCGTCGTCATCGCGACCGCTCTCGCGGGCATCTTCCTGAAGGAGCGCGTCGGCTGGGTGCGTCTGGCGGGGGCGGTTGCCGTCGCGGTCGGTATCGGGCTCCTCAGCTTCGGATAGCGACCGGGAGCGGGCGGGCGGGCGAGAGGAAATCTGACCCCGCCACGCTGCTCGAGACGGGCACCGCGCTGCCGGGCTGAGCCGAGTGGCTGCCGTTTCAACGGGTCGGGCGGACCACGTACGATGGCCCGCAATGAGGGATCCATCGCTCACGGTCGCGCCCGACGCCGGCAAGTTCGAAGACCTCTTCGAGCAGCATCGGTCGGAGCTCCGCTCCTACTGCTACCGCATGCTCGGCTCGCCGTTCGAGGCCGACGACGCGGTGCAGGAGACGTTCATCCGAGCGTGGCGCGGTTTCGAAGGCTTCGAGGGCCGCGCGGCGCTGCGGTCGTGGCTCTACCGCATCGCGACCAACGTCTCGCTGGACCTGCTGAAGGGGAGGGAACGGCGCGCCCGGCCGATGGACCTCGGGCCCGCACGCGAGCCCATCGAGTCCAACCTCAACACGCTGCCGGAGGTGACGTGGATCGAGCCCATCCCGGAAGACGGTCTCGTTTTCTCAACGGTGGCAGACCCGGCGGAGGTGGCCGTCTCGCGCGAGACGATCCGGCTCGCGTTCGTCGCCGCGCTGCAGCACCTGCCGCCCCGGCAGCGCGCAGTGCTGATCCTGTCCGAGGTTCTGCGTTGGAAGGCGACCGAGGTAGCCGAGCTCCTCGACACAAGCGTGGCCTCGGTCAATAGCGCGCTTCAACGCGCTCGCGCGACGCTCGAGGCGACCAACTTGAGCGCAGTGGACACATCGCCCTCCGTCGACGAGGCGGACGCCGAACTCCTCGCGCGCTACGTCCAGGCATTCGAGCAATACGACATGGACGCGCTGACCTCGCTGATCCAGGAGGACGCGACGCAGTCGATGCCGCCGTATGACCTCTGGCTGAGCGGCCGCGAGGACATTCTGAGCTGGTGGGTCGGCCCGGGTGCAGGCTGCCGCGGGTCGCGGGTGATCCCGACCGTGGCGGCGAACGGTTCGCCAGCCTTCGGGCAGTACAAGCCGAGCGATTCGGGAAGCGGCTACGACCCCTGGGCGCTGCAGGTGCTGGAGATCTCCGACGGCCGCATCGTCGAGTTCACGTTCTTCCTCGACACCGAGCGGGTGTTCCCGCTCTTCGGCCTGCCGTTGCGGCTCGAGTCGTAGCGTCAGTCGTTCAAAACCTCGAGCAGCCCCATGAAGGCGAGCAAGTCGAGGAGCTCGTTCGACGCGCCGCGCAGCCGCGCCTGGCCGCCGCGCCGCCGGGCGGCGAGCTGGAGCCGTGCAAGGGCGTCGGCCGACACCGCATCGGGATCGACCTTGCTGACGTCACAGAGGGCGACGTCCGCGCCGGTCCTCTCGATCAGCGCGCACGCCTCCTCGCAGAGCCGGGGCAGGTCGGTGCGGGCAATCGGGCCGTCGATTGCGAACACGACGATCTGCGGCGCTGAGGCAGCCATCCTGGGATAGACCTTCGGAATGGCAAAAACTCATCGGTTTCGCGGCCGATGAGTTTTGCGCCGCCGGGCCGTCTAACGCATCAGACCATCACGACCCACCGAAAGGAAAGCCTTCATGACCTTGGATAGACGAACCCGCTGGCTCGCGCTCTACGTCCTGTGCCTCGGGGACCTGATGATCGTTCTCGACACGACGATCGTGAACGTCGCGCTGCCGTCGATCAAGGACGATCTCGGCTTTTCTGCCACATCGCTCGCGTGGGTCGTCAATGCCTACCTGCTCACTTTCGGAGGCTTCCTCCTGCTCGGCGGCCGGCTGGGCGACCTGTTCGGCCATCGCCGCCTGTTCCTGATCGGGATCGCGCTCTTCACCGCGGCGTCGGTCGCGTGCGGCGTGTCCACGACGCAAGGACTCCTGGTCTCTGCCCGTGCGGTCCAGGGCCTGGGCGGCGCGGTCGTTTCGGCGGTGGCGCTCTCATTGATGATGAACCTGTTCACGGAGCCGGCCGAGCGCGCGAAGGCGATGGGATTCTTCGGCTTCGTGATGGCGGGCGGAGGGAGTATCGGCGTGCTCCTCGGCGGCATCCTCACCGACACGATCAATTGGCACTGGATCTTCCTGGTCAATGTGCCGATCGGTGTCGCGGTCATCCTCCTGTCGCTGAGGCTACTGCCGGCCGCACATGCCTCGGCCGCCACGAGGCGGCTCGACGTGGCCGGCGCCGTCACGGTGACCGCGTCCCTGATGCTTGCCGTCTATGCGATCGTGAACGGCCACGACACGGGCTGGGTGACCGGGCAGACGCTTGGGCTCCTCGCAGCCGCGGCGGTGCTGCTCGCTCTCTTCATCGGCATTGAAGCGCGCGTTCGTTCACCGCTCATGCCGCTCGGCCTCTTCCGGCTACGCAACGTCGCGACCGCAAATCTCGTCGGGATTCTGTGGGCCGCTGCCATGTTCGCCTGGTTCTTCGTTTCGGCGCTGTATCTGCAGTCGGTGCTCGGCTACAACCCGCTCAAGGTCGGTCTGGCTTTCCTGCCGGCCAACCTGATCATGGGCGCATTCTCGATCGGGCTTTCCGCGAAGCTCGTGATGCGCTTCGGGTTCAGAATTCCTCTGGCTGCCGGCCTGCTGGTGGCCGCGTTTGGTCTCGTGCTCTTCGCTCGGGCTCCGGTCGACGGGAGCTACGTCATCGATGTTCTTCCGAGCATGATCCTGCTCGGCTTCGGCGCGGGTATGGCTTTCAACCCCGTGCTGCTTGCCGCAATGAGCGACGTCGAGCCAAGCGAGTCCGGTCTCGCCTCGGGAGTCGTCAATACCGCGTTCATGATGGGCGGCGCGCTCGGCCTCGCGGTCCTCGCCAGCGTTGCCTCGTCCCGCACCGACAGCCTGGGCGCGTCAGGCCAAGGGCCGCTGGCCGCGCTCAACGGCGGCTACCACGCCGCGTTCCTCGGCGGGGCTCTGTTCGCGGCAACGGCGGCGGTGGTTGGGGGGGTCCTGCTTCGGACCAGACAGCAGGTGCCGACCGGCGCGCCTGCCGAGGCCACTGCTACTTCCTGACGGACCGCCTAGGCTGAGGCTGTGCACACGGGTGAGGAGATAGTCCTCGCGATCGTCGCCGTTGCGACCGTCCTCCTCGTTCTCGGCCTGTTCGTCTGGGCCGCGGTCAAGGACGGCCAGGAGGACAAGGCGGTGCAGAAACGACTGCGGATTCGCCGCCGCACGAGGCTCGGCCGCTAGCCGCGGTTGACACCGCTGTTCCTTCGACCTACAAGGAGCGGGGAGCTGCAATCGATCGAGGGGGTCGACATGGAGCTGGGGGAAGTAACCAAGCCCGCTGTGCGGGTTGATGATGAATACGATTACGTGGAGTTCTGGCCTGCCGGAGTCGCCACCACCGGCTGGTTTCTGTGTGCCGCCTGTGGCAACACGGTGATCGTTCGCCAGGTGCTGCCGCGCTGCATGATGTGCGGCGAGCGCCTATGGGAGCGGGCGCAGGGTGGGGGGACGCCGGCTTCGACAGCCGTCTGAGGTCGGGCGGTCGCTCGGGGCGATCCGGGGCTTCGGCGCGGGTTAGCTCGAGCCGAAACCCTTCTTCGCCGCGGCGCGCTTGTCTTGCCGCTTCTCCTTCAGTGACTTCTGGGCAACTTTCTTGCCCAGCTTCTTGGGCTTCGAGGCGCCTTTCATCGTGACCTCCCGGTCGATCGTGACTCCGTTGTTGTAAAGCCTACGTCGGCTGGCCCGCGGGCGCGACCGAGGAGGTCCTGTTCGCGATTGCCTTCCGGACGGCGGGTGCGACCTCGGTTCCGAGCAGCTCGATCGCCCGCATGACCTTGTCGTGCGGCATCGTGCCGACGCTGATCTGGCCGAGGAAGCGGTCGTGTCCGAAGACCTCGTGCTGGAAGAGGATCTTCTCGATCACCTCCTGCGGGCTGCCGACCACGAGCGCGCCGCGCCGCGTGCGCAGGGCGTCGAAGTCCGGGCGGCGGATTCCCGACCAGCCGCGTTCGCGGCCGATCGCGTTCATCATCTCGGCGTACGAGGGGAAGAACTCCTCCGCCGCTTGCTGTGATGTGTCGGCGACGTACGTGTGCGAGTTGATGCTGAGCGGCAGCCGGCCGTGTCCCGCCTTCTCCGCCGCCTCGCGGTGAAGGTCCGCAAAGGGCGCAAACCGCTCCGGCTGCCCGCCGATGATCGCGAGGGCCATCGGCAGCCCGAGCGCGCCGGCGCGGACGGCGGATTCGGGATTTCCGCCCACCGCGACCCAGATCGGAAGCGGATCCTGGAGCGGTCGCGGGTAGACGCCGGCGTCGTCGAGTGAGGCGCGGTGCTTTCCCGACCACGTGACGCGGACCGATTCGCGCAGCTCGAGGAGCAGTCCGAGTTTTTCGGCGAAGAGCTCGTCGTAATCGGCGAGGTCGTAGCCGAAGAGCGGGAAGGACTCGATGAACGAGCCGCGCCCGGCCATGATCTCCGCGCGTCCGCCCGAGAGCAGGTCGAGAGTGGCGAACTCCTCGAACACGCGCACCGGGTCATCTGAGCTGAGGACGGTGACCGCGCTGGTCAGCCGGATCCGCTCCGTTCGCACGGCTGCGGCCCCGAGCACGACGGCAGGTGCCGAGACGACGAAGTCGGGACGGTGGTGCTCGCCGACGCCGAAGACTTCGAGTCCAACCTGCTCTGCGAGTTCGATCTCCTCGAGCAGGTTGCGGACCCGCCGCTCGGGGCTGATCGTTTCGCCGGTCTGCGGATCGGCGCGCAATTCCGCGAACGTGTAGACGCCGAGCTCCATGCCGACCAGTCTGCCAGTGCCTCAGGGGCGTAGGTCGACGACCCACACGCCGTTGTTAGTCGCCGCGGAAGCGCAACGCGCCGAGTTCGAGGAGCTCGCGCGTGACGTCGAGCGCTTCCTCGCTGAGTGTTCGCGCTTCCTCGTCCGACAGTCCCAGCCTGTGGGCGGTCGCGTCGATCACCTCGCCGAGGCGCATGCGGCTGTCTATCGAGGCGACGAACTCTTGCGCATCCGCCGAGGCGTCGACTGCGTGCTTCGTCCCCTCCGTCAACTCGACGCTGCCTTCGACGTCGACGGCACGCCCGCCCGCGGGCTCGAGCTCGCGGATGAATCGCAAGCTCGAGGCGACCCCGATGCGCGCTGCGAGCAAGTCCCTGTTGCCGCCGAGCTCGGCAAGCCTCGCGCGCGCTTCGAAGGCGCGCAGGATCTGATCGCCCGCGTCGTCCAAGTCCTCCTCGTCGAGCTCATCTACCCGCGCGGTGTGCTCGCCGCTGGGACGCTTGTGCAGGATCACGGCGCCTTCGCTGACGAGTTGCACGCCGAGCGAGTCGAAATACTGCGTCCATTCGTCGAGCGCCTCGCCGAGTGCTTCCCCAACCAGGTGTGAGTTCCATTCCGCGGCGTGCGTGAGTGGATCGGAGTTCAGCGTGGAGAGGATCCAGCTGTCACAACCGCTCGCCTCGGCCCACTCGATGACCCGCTCGTCGGGAGCCTTCTCGTCGAGCGCCAACCAGCTCACGAGCATCGCCGCGTAACCACCCTCCGCCAGATGATCGGCCGCGGCTGCGATCACGCGCTGCGACACTTCGTCTTCGGAGAACTCGCTGTCGCGGTAGGCCCAGCGACGCTCGGGGGACACGACATAGGGCGCGTTGCACGTGATGAGGTCGAACGTCTCGCCTTCCACGGGCTCGAAGAGACTGCCCTGGCGGCACTCGATGTTGTGGAGCCCGTTCAGCGCCGCGTTGAGCTCCGTGTATGCGATCGCGCGTGGGTTGACGTCGGTCGCGATCACCTGCCGTGCATGTTGGGCGGCGAGCAGCGCATGGATCCCACTTCCGGTGCCGACGTCGAGGACCCGGTCGACACGCGGACGAGGCGTCAGGGAATCGAGGACGCGAGCCGTGGGGGTATAGGTCGCGACGTAGTCCGCCGGGTCGTCCGCGTCGCGTGAGAATCCGTCCGAGGCGAGGAGCACCTTGCCGATCGGCAGGATCCGGGCACCCGGGACGACTTGGTCTCCGACCTCCGCCAGTCCCGTTGCCTCGAGCGCGTCGACCCCCTCACGGCCGAGCGCGGCCTCGGCGTCCTGCGCGGAAACCGGCACCTGGAGGAAGAGCAGGCGCAGCAGCGTCCCGAGCGGCGTGTCGGGCAGGCGGCGCTCGTCGGCGGGTGTGTCGCCGCGCTCGCTCGAGTAAGCGTCTTCGCCGAGCAACCGGTGGACGGCGTCTTCGGAATAACCAACGCGGCGTAGCGTCGTTCCGAGCCGCTCAGCCGCGACGGTGTCTGCCACGAGATCTCTGTTCATCACCAAAGCGGGATCATCATGCCCGAATCGAACGGACCGCACGCGCGCTTTCGAGGTTGATTGACTAGCAGCGTGACGCTCGACGATCTGCTCTCCCGCGAGCTCGACCGGTTCGAACGCGAGCACCCACGTTCGCGCGAGCTCACGACGCGGGCCGAACGCTCGCTGCTCGCCGGAGTGCCGATGCCGTGGATGATCCGCTGGGCGGGCGGCTTCCCGGTGTTCGCCGTGGAGGCGCACGGCGCTCGTTTTCGTGACGTCGACGGCCACGAGTATGTGGACTTCTGCCTGGGCGACACGGCGGCGATGACGGGGCACTCGCCGGCGCCGACCGTTCGGGCGGTGGCGGAGCAAGCAGCTCGAGGCATCACGCTCATGCTCCCCAGTGAGGATGCGCTCTGCGTCGGCGAGGAACTCGCCCGCCGTTTCGGGCTGCCCCGCTGGCAGTTTGCGCTCACGGCCACCGACGCAAATCGGTTCGCGATCAGGCTCGCGCGCGAGCTCACGGGTCGGCCGAAGATCCTCGTCTTCAACTGGTGCTACCACGGCACGGTCGACGAATCGTTCGCCACGCTCGACCGTGCGTCGGTGGTCTCCCGTGAAGGGAACGTCGGGCCGCCGGTCCCGCTCGGGGAAACGACGCGGGTGGTCGAGTGGAACGACGTCGAGGCGCTCGAGCGCGAGCTTGCTCTTGGCGATGTCGCGTGCGTCCTGGCAGAGCCCGCGCTGACGAACATCGGAATCGTCCATCCAGACCCCGGTTTCCACGACGCTCTCCGAGCAGCGACCCGCAAGACGGGGACGCTGCTGATCATCGACGAGACACACACGCTCTGCGCCGGGCCAGGCGGCTACACGGCCGCACACGGCCTCGATCCGGACCTGCTGACCGTCGGGAAAGCGATCGCCGCGGGTATCCCGGCCGCGGCCTATGGGTTCTCGCGCGAGGTCGCAGAGCGGCTCGAGGCGTTACTACCGAGGGACGAGCGGGCCGACGTCGGCGGGATCGGTGGGACGGTCGCGGCGAACGTCCTGTCGCTGGCTGCCATGCGCGCCACGCTCGGTGAGGTGCTGACCGAGGAAGCGTTCGCGCACATGATTGCGCTCGGGGAGCGGTTCGAAGCTGGTGTCGCCGGTGCGATCGAGCGGCACGGGCTGCCGTGGCACGTCACCCGGCTCGGCTGCCGCGTCGAGTATCTCTTCCGCCCCGAGCGACCCCGGAACGGCAGCGAGGCCTCTGCGGGGGGCGACGCCGAGCTCGACCGGCTGATCCATCTCTACGCCCTCAACCGCGGCATCCTCTTGACGCCCTTCCACAACATGGCGCTCATGTCGCCTGCGACGACCGAAGCCGACGTGGATCTCCACTCGTCTGTCTTCGAGGCGGCAGCTGAGGAGATTGCCGCTCCCTGAACGTGAAGTGAAAGCAACGTGAGAAACAGAGTGAAGCGGCTCACTGCCGTCTCACACTGTCCTTCTACCGTGGCCTCCGCACGTCGTCTACATCGACATGGAGGAGGAACGAAATGCGTTCACGCTTCACCAAACTCGGCGCGGCGGTGGCCGCACTGGCGGCGCTTGCCGTCGGTGGTTCCACGCTCGCTTCCGCGGGCGGCGGCGGCAGCTCACCTGCGAAGGCGCCGGCTGCGCGATGACGGTCCGGGCGGTTACCCCGACGAGCCGGGTAACCCCAACGCCGACACTCAACAGGAGGGCGAGCACTAGCCATTCCCTCGGATCGAGGCCTCGGCATTCGCCGGGGCCTCGATGCCGGTTAAGGTGCGCCTCGATGGCCGAGCAGCGCGTCGTCCCG
>DASWGR010000005.1:0-9575 GCA_036393535.1 Gaiellaceae bacterium
GTTCGAGGGGAAATGCCGAGCCGCTCGCCGACTTCGTCGTTCGAGCACCCGGCAGCGATGAGCTCGATGACCTGCCGCTGCCTCTCGGTGATGGTCGGAAGCGAATCTCGCAGTGCGTCGTACATAACGATCGAACCTAATCGGCCAAGCGCCGCCTGACCATTGACCAAAAGGCGTATTTCGACGAACTACACCCTCGGGCGGACGGGTGCGCCGTGCACAAAACTCGACTCGTGCCCACGCCGATTGGCCTGGGCGAGCTGGTCCTCGTCCAGCGCGCCGATCCGCCGCAGCAGGTCGAACTCGTCCTTCAGATGCGTCCGCATCATCTCCGGCCCATCCGTTGCGATCGTGAACTCGACCCCGTGCTCCACGAACGTACGGAACGTGTCCCGAACCGCCTCCTCGTTCGGCAGCGCCTTCGTCAGCAGGTTCGACGTGGGACAGATCTCGAGGACGATTCCCGCATCGCGCAGCGCGGCCATCAGGTCCGGATCGCCGGCGGCCAGGATCCCGTGGCCGATCCGGTCGGGGCGTAGCGCCTCCACGACCTCGCCTAGCTCCTCGCGGCCCATGTCGCCGCCCTCTTCGCCGACATGGATCGTCACGCCCAGGCCCGCGGCGCGCGCTTCCTCGACCATTGGCACGACCTGGCGGTAGTCGTAGCGACCCCCGCCCGGACGCGGGCCGGCGATGTCGACGCCGACGACTCCGCGCGGTGCCCAGCCGATCGCCTTCTCGACGATGATCGAGTTCTGCTCGGCGGTGAACGTCCGGTCCATCATCAGGATCAATCCGGCGCGCACCTGCGGGTACTCGAGGCTCGCGCGGTCGAGGCCGCGGATCGCGGCGAGGATGATGTGGTCGAGGTCGCGTTCGCCGCCACGGTTTCGCTTCATCGGGTTGAAGCGGAGCTCGAGCGTCGTGATTCCCTGCGAGCGGTACGCGCCGCCGATCGCGGAGTGCACCGAGCGCTCGACGGCGATCGGGCTCGACTGGATCAGCTCCGTCCAGTGGTAGATCTGGTCGAGCGCGTCGAGGTTTGCGACACCGCGCGGATCCGAAACCGTGACGAGCCTGTCGAACTCCCAGAAGTCCTTCACCGGGAGGGCGATGCCCTGCTCGTGCGCGAGGCTCCAGAGAATGTCGGACGCAACCGAGCCGCCGAGATGGGTGTGTAGTTCGGCGAGGCCTTCCATGGCGAAAGTCTAGAGAGAGCGCGACCGCTGAGTACGATGGCCGAGTGAAGGCTCTCGCTCTCGTCGTGGTCGCGCTGGCGGTTGCCGGCGCCGCCGGCGCTGCGGTGCCGACGCCCGAGCCGGTCAAGACAGGTTTCGCCGTTCCTTCTCGGAACATGGTCTGCAACGCCGGCCCGTACCGGGGCGGGAACGTCCTCGCCTGCACGGTCTTCTCAGAAGCGTCTACGCGAGGTCAGAAGATCTGGTCCATGCAGACTCGCGGTCGGGTTTCCGTCGGCTTTCTGCAGTCGAACGCAGCCACGGAGCTTCCGCTCCTGCGCTACGGCCACTCCTGGATCTGGCACGGGATCCGCTGCACGTCGCGCCGCACGGGTCTCACCTGCAAGAACCAGTCCGGGCACGGGTTCGTTCTCAGCCGCCAGGCGCAGCGCGTCTTCTAGGCCGGTGGTCGGAGTTACGGCT
Source organism: Gaiellaceae bacterium (assembly GCA_036393535.1). Classification (GTDB taxonomy): domain Bacteria; phylum Actinomycetota; class Thermoleophilia; order Gaiellales; family Gaiellaceae; genus 3-1-20CM-4-69-9. The sequence goes on from DASWGR010000005.1 coordinate 1,662, forward strand.
TCTTGATCGCCGGGGGGTACGGGGGATAAGGCTTCCCCGTCTCGGTGACCCCGAGACCTGGTGGAGGCGGGCCTGGGTGTGGCAATGGGACGGGCTTCTTAGGCATCAGATCGCGATCTTGATTGTCCAAAGTATAACTTCGGCCAGAACGGCCACTGCCGCGAGTTGGTAGACGAGAAAGAGTCGGTCGACTGTGGCTTGGTTCTGGTCAAAGAACAACTCGAGCCAGTAGCCGAGTCGTCGGTGTACTTCAGCCATTGACTCTTGGCGCGCGCGTTCCTCCTCGAATAGCCGCGTCCCTCTGACGCCAAAGACGAGTCGTGGATTGAGGATGAGAATGAATACGGACCCGATCACCGAGACCGCGAACGCGGTTAAGGCAAGGAGGGCCAGCGCGTCGACGCCGTTGCGATCGATAGCCCGAGGACCCAGGAACGACGTCGCGACGGACGATGCCGCGAGGAGTGTGCCGGTTCGAGCTCTGAGCTCGTCGAGTCGCATTTCCTGCTGAGCCAACATTCGCTGAGAAAGCTCATACGCGAGCAGAGCCAGTTCCTCGGTCATGTTGTCAAGTTAGCAAACGAGTTGGACGAAGCCCTGGGAGGCGATCACCAGTACTCCCATATCCTCCGCGCCATGAAGGTAGGCATTGTCGTCCCGTACTCCTGGTCCTTCTGGGGGGCGGTCGTCGAGCACGCGGAACTGCAGGCCGACGCGTTGCGCCGGCACGGCGTCGACACGCGGACGATCATCGGCAACGACCCGCCCGGCAGCTTCACGCGTGTGCTCCACCCGCGTTCCGGGCGCCACGATACGCCGCCGCCCGACGTCATTCCCGTCGGCCGCTCCGTGATCGTGCCCGCGAATGGGACGCTACCGAACATCGTGCTCTCGCCGCGGACTGCAGGGCGCGTGGCGCGCGCGCTCGAACGCGAGCGCTTCGACGTCCTGCACCTGCACGAGCCGATGACGCCGGCGATCTGCGTTGCGGCTCTTGCGCACGCGAAGGTTCCGGTCGTCGCGACCTTTCATGCGCACGGCAAGCTTGGCTGGATGAGGCCCGCCGTGCCGGTCTGGGGTTTTCTCATCGACCGGCTCGATCACCGCATCGCGGTCTCGCCGCATGCGCGGGACACGGCGAACAGGTGGCTGCCGGGCGAGTACGAGATTCTCCCGAACGGCGTCTTGATTCCGCCGGCCGCGGATCCGCACGGGCGCGAGCACCAGATCCTCTTCGCCGGGCGGCAGGAGGCGCGCAAGGGATTGCAGGTGCTGCTGCGTACGTGGCCCGAGATCCGGCAGCGTACGGGCGCCCGACTGCGCATCGTCGGGGCCGATCCGCTCGCCGTTCGCCTGCTGCTGACGCGGGAGCGCGTCTCCGACGAGGGAATCGACATCCTCGGGTTCCTCTCCCAGGAAGACCTCACCGCGGAGCTGCTACGGGCAAAGGCACTTGTTGCGCCGTCCCTCGGTGGGGAAAGCTTCGGGATGGTGCTCACCCGGGCCTACGCCTGTGCCACTCCGGTCGTCGCGTCGGACATCGACGGGTACCGTGAGGTGATGACGAAGGAGGCCGCCGTCTCCTTCCCTGCGGGCGACGAGCGGGCGCTCTCCGAAGCTGTCGTCGAGCTGCTGGAGGACGAGCCGCGCCGCGCAGCGCTCGGGGAAGGAGCTCGACGTGTTGCTGTCGAGCGCTACTCCTGGGACGACATCGGGCGGCGGCTCGTGGAGATCTACGAACAGGCGGTAGCCGCGTCGTGAGGTTCCTGCGCAACCGTTGGACCCGCGTCGCACTCGTCCTGCTCGCCGCCGTCGGCGTGTTCGCGGCGCTCTGGTGGCACGGCCCGGCCTGGGGCGGAGTCGCCGACGCGTTCGCCGCGGTCGAGTGGCGCTGGGTTGCCGCGGCGGTGGGCCTGAACCTGCTCTCGGTGCTCGTGCGTGCGCTTGCCTGGCGCACCGTGATCGTGCAGGCGTTCGAAAAGCCGCACCCCAGCTTCATGCTGGTCTTCTCCGCGTTCTCCGTCGGCTTGTTCGCGAACGCGATCCTCCCCGGTCGGATCGGCGAGCTGGCCCGGGTCGCGGTGCTGAACCGGCGCATGCGCCTGTCCGGCGCCTGGGCGCGCTTGCTTGGAACGGTCTTCGCGCACCGCGTCTTCGATCTCGTCGCGGTGATCGGGCTGATCGTGTACGTGATGCTGACCGCGCACATCCCGGACTGGGCGGTTACGAGCCTGATTGCGGTGGTTGTCGTTGGCATCGTCCTCTTCACCGTTGCGGTGATGGGTGCACGCGACGATCACTACGCGGGTTTGGAGGAAGGGCTCGGTGCCGTGCGCAAGGTGGTGAGGCTCGCGCGCTACGGCCTCGGCGTCATGCGGCGGCCTGCCGCGGCCGCGCTCGCGCTGCTCTTCCAACTGCTCGGCTGGACGTGCCAGCTGTTCGCCGTGTACACGGCGATGCGCGCATTCGGGATCCACGAGCCACTGCCGGCGGCCGGGCTCGTCCTCGTACTGATGAACGTCGCGACGATTTTTCCTCTGTGGCCCGGGAATGTCGGGCTCGTGCAGGCGGCGGTCGCGCTGCCGCTCTTCACCTACTACGGCGTCGCGAAGGCGAACGGGATCGCATTCGGGTTCGGTCTCCAGATCATCGAGGCGTCGGTGGGAATCAGCGTCGGCTTGCTCTTCCTCGCGCGCGAAGGACTTTCCGTCGCGATGCTCAGAGTGATGCCGGATATGGCGCAGGCAGATACGCCGGCGCGGGAGCAGTCGCGCGCGGAGGCGTTAGCGGAGACCGATGCCGAGCGTGCGCGCGCTCGCCTGTCCGGCTAGCCTCAAGGGCGTCCTGTCGGCGCGCGAGGCGGCCACCGCGCTGGCGGAGGGATTGCGTTCGTGGGCCGAGGTCGACGAGCTTCCGGTTGCGGACGGCGGCGAGGGAACGCTCGACGCGATTCATGCCGCGCTCGGTGGCGAGTGGCACGACGCCGAGGTGCCTGACGCGTTCGGTCGTCCGCGCATGGCGCGCTGGCTCGAACTGCCGACCGGCGTCGCCGCCGTGGAGGCGGCCGAAGCGATCCCGCTCGACCCGCAGCGGCTCGATCCGTTCGCTGCGTCGAGTCGCGGGCTCGGCGAGCTCATCGATGCAGTCGGCCAGCGGCGCGAGCTGCTCGTGTGTCTGGGCGGAACGGCCAACGTCGACGGCGGCGCCGGCCTGCTCGAGGTGCTCGACGAGCTGCCGGCGCCGACGCGTGTTGCGTGCGACGTCGACGTGCCGCTCGTAGATGCAGCGCGCTTGTTTGCGCAGCAGAAAGGGGCGTCGTCGGAGGAAGTGGTCGAACTCGAGCGGCGTTTGCTCGCGTTGCCTCGACTGGCTCCGTACGCGGATCTGCCCGGGGCAGGTTCCGCGGGCGGGCTTGGTGCCGCGCTGGCCTCACTCGGTGCAGAGTTGATTCCTGGCGCACCCCTCGTGCTCGACCTGGTCGGCTTCGACGCGGCCGGCTACGACCTCGTCGTCACCGGCGAGGGAACCGTCGACCTCACCACGATCCACGGGAAAGCGCCCGGCGAGGTCGCCCGACGCTGCGTGGTGGCGGGAGTTCGTTGCGTCGTGTTCGGCGGCCGCATCGGCGAAGCTCCTCCGGGACTCGAGGTGATCGCCCTCTCGGGTGACCCCCGCCGGGCGAGAGAGGATCTCGTCAACCTCGGGAAACTCCTACGCGAGGTTGAAGCCGAGTAGTGTCGTCTCAATCACGAGAGACGGAGGTCATGGGCAATGGAGTCAGGTGCGTATAGATCAGGTGGCGATCAGTACCCCTTGCAGTTTTCGGTCGAGTATCCGGACCGAGATCTCAATCGCCTGACAACGGCGTTCAGGATCATCGTCGCCATCCCGATTCTGATCGTGCTGGGCGCGCTCGGAGGCGCTGAATGGAGCAGCTGGAGCAACGGGAACGGCGGGAGCGGCGCGTCGTTCGCTGCAGGCGGCGGCGGGGTTCTCTTCTTCCCGGCGTTGGTGATGATCGTCTTTCGGCAGAAATATCCGCGCTGGTGGTACGACTGGAACCTCGAGCTGTTGCGCTTCGAAAACAGGGTCTTCGTGTTTCTCGGCTTGCTGGACGACCGGTATCCCTCTACGGACGAGCGGCAGTCCGTCTCCCTCGAGTTTCCGTATCCAGATGCCAAGCAAGGCCTGAACCGCTGGCTTCCGCTCGTCAAGTGGTTCCTCGCGATTCCGCACTACATCGTGCTGATCTTCCTGGGCCTCGCGGCGATCGTGTGCGTGATCATCGCGTGGTTCGCAATCCTCTTCACCGGTCGCTATCCAAGGGGGCTCTTCGACTTCATCGTGGGCGTCATGCGCTGGGCCAACCGGGTCACTGCTTACGCATTCGTCCTGGTGACGGACCAGTACCCGCCTTTCCGGCTGAGCTCATAAGGGAGCGTTAGGGAGGGCCGAACTCAGCGTCGCAAGCTCCCGTGAGGGAAACCATGTTTCCCCCACGCGCCCCCTTCTTCGAGGTGTCGCTTCGTCGCGCGCGCCGCTGAGATCGCCGCGCACGACGAAGAGAAAGATTCGGGAAACCTCCCGGTTTCCCGAGGCCCTTCCCCGCTGAACAGCCACGCCCTACGGTCGCGTCTGTTCAGCCCGCCGGGCTAGCTCCTCGATCTTGCCGTGCGCGGCGTCGAGCCTGCCGACGCAGAGCTTGTAGAGCTCCTCGCCGCGCTCCCACAGCTGGATCGCCTCGTCCAGGCCCGTTTCGCCCCGCTCGAGCCGCTCGACGATCTGCTCCAGCTCACGCTGCGCGTCTTCGAAGGTCGGTTCCATGCTCACTCGACGCGCGCTCCGAAGCGGCCGTCGGCGACTTCGACCTCCACCTCGTCCCCTGCAGCGACCGCTGTCGACGAGCGGACGATCTCGTCATGCGTCCGCACGATCGCGTAGCCACGCTCGAGCGTTGCGCGGGGCGAGAGCGCACGAAGACGCCCGGCCGCGTGCTCGAGGCGGGCGCGCTTGCGTTCGACCGCCAGCGCAGGCGCACGACGAAGTCGGTCGTGCGCATGCACGAGTCTTTCGCGCCGACGCTCGACCACCGCGCGTGCGCCGCGCGCAAGTCCGCCGCGCGATCGGTCGAGCCGTGCGAGCAGCTCTGACGCATCGGGGACGACGAGCCGCGCGGCCGCGGTGGGCGTGGACGCGCGGGCATCCGCCGCGAAGTCGCAGAGCGGGTTGTCCTGCTCGTGACCGACGGCCGAGACGACGGGCACCGGACACGCGGCAATCGCGCGCACGAGCCGCTCGTCGCTGAAGGGGAGCAGGTCCTCGAAGCTTCCGCCGCCACGTGACAGCACGACGACGTCCACCTCGGGCGCCGCGGCAATCTCGTGCAGCGCCTCGATCATCGCGTTGGCCGCGAGCGGGCCCTGGACGAGGGTCTGGGCGACGACGATCCGGGCCGCCGGAAAGCGGGTGGTGATGGTCGCGAGGACGTCCTTCTTCGCCGCTGCATCGTTGCCGGTGACGAGGCCGATCCGGCGCGGCAGGAACGGCAGCGGACGTTTTCGCTCGAAGACGCCTTCCGCTGCGAGCTTCTTCTTCAGGCGCTCGAGTGCGGCGAGGTGATCTCCGAGCCCGAACCGCTCGATCGACAACGCGCGCATGCGGAAATCGCCGCGTGCCTCGAACAGCTCCGGCCGTCCGAAGACGTGAACACGCTCGCCGTCTGCGAGATCCAAACGCAGCGCGTCGAAACGGCTACGTGCCATCGTCACTCCGAGGCACGCGCCGTCGTTCGGATCCTTCAGCGTGAAGAAGACGGACTGCCAGCGCTCGTTGCGCCGCAACTCGGTGACTTCACCCTCCACCCACACGGTCGGGAGCCGCTGCAGCCATTCGGCCACACCGCGGTTGAACGCCGCAACGGCGTAGACCTTGCGGTCGCCGTACTGGATCGCCTCGACCTTGGACATCGCACGTCCAGCATGCCACGCGAGGTGAGGGCGAAGTAGGCGTGTCCGCTGCCACACCCGCGCAGCAGCGCGTGCTGTCACCCGGGTGCCGGCTGACAGTTAGCGTTGCGGCGCATGGAGCAGCGGATAACGCTCGTGACTCTCGGTGTCTCGGACTATGCCCGAGCGAAAGCGTTCTACGAGGCCCTCGGCTGGTCACCTGCGCTCGAGGTGGAAGAGACCGCCTTCTATCAGGGCAACGGCATCATCCTCGCTCTGTGGGGGCGAGAGAAGCTTGGCCCTGAGATGGGCATCCCCGATGACGGTGCGCGCTTTAGCGGCATCGCCCTGGCTCACAACACGCGTTCGCGGGAGGAGGTACACGAGGTGATCGAGCAGGCTCGCGAGAACGGAGCCGAGATCACGCGCGAGCCCGAAGTCACCTTCTACGGAGGCTACGCCGGTGCTTTCCGCGATCTCGACGGGCATGCGTGGGAGATCGCGCACAACCCGGGCTTCGGCTTGGACGACGACGGCAATATCGTCCTCCCATGACGGCATCCGAGAAGAGCAACCGCATGCTGACGGGGAAGTGTCGGTGCGGGGCGGTTCGCTACGAGGTCTCAGATGCATTCCTGTACGCGGCGAACTGCCACTGCTCGGAATGCCGGACAGCGACCGGCTCCGCGTTCAAGGCGTTCGCCGGAATCGAGCGGGAGAAGCTCACGATCACGCAGGGTGTGGACGACCTCGCCGTCTTCGGCGAGGAAGCCCTCAACGACACGCGCTGCCGGGCCTGCGGCTCCTTCCTCTTTTCCGTGGTGCGGGGCGGCGCCTTTGTGCATATTGCGATGGGCTCGCTGGTAGACGCTCCCACCATCCGTCCGACGGCGCACATCTTCGTCGGCTCCAAGGCGCCGTGGTTCGAGATCACCGACGATCTGCCGCAGTTCGACGAGTACGCCGTCTGATGCTGTTTTCGCCGGAGTCGCACGAAGCGCTCGCGGACGAACCGTGGAGCGCTGAAAGGGCACGGACGGCGATCACCTCAATCGTTGCCGATGCGGAGAGTGCATTCGACGACGGCTGGCCGACGCATCCACGGGACATCGAACAGGACGAGGACGCGTCGACGCGGTTCCGGACGGTGTACCTCGGAGGTGCCGGGGTCGTCGATGTGCTCCACCGCCTCGCGCGGCGGGGCTTCGTCGAGTTACGACGGGACTATGTCCCGTATCTGGAGCGCTCGCTCGAAGCGCAGCCGGATTTTCCGGACGATGATCCGGAGCGCAGCCTCTGGATGGGCGAGACCGGCATCCGGCTGGTGTTACAGAGGCTCGCACCTTCGCGGGCCAATCTCGAGCGGCTGTCGGAGCTGATCGCGGCGAACGAGCGAGACGAACGTTCCGAATTGATGTGGGGCAGTCCCGGCACGATTCTCGCGGGTCGAGAGCTCGGGCTCGACGTAACGGCGAGCATCGAGTGGTTGCTCGGCCGACGTGACGACGAAGGCCTGTGGACGCAGCAAATGTACGGGCGGACCACGCGCTATCTCGGTCCGGCACACGGGTTCGCGGGGTGTGTGCTTGCGCTCGGCGATGTCGCCGGCGTTTCGGAAACGCTGCAGCGCCTGGCCGTCGAGCAGGATGGGCTCGTCAACCGGCCGCCCCTTCCGGGGCAGCGACTCGGTGAAGGCTCGCGCGACGGCCAGATCCGTGTGCAGTGGTGCCATGGCGCGCCGGGGATCGTCGCGACACTCGCCTACGTGCTTGACGAGGAGCTTGCGGTCGCGGGCGGCGAGTTGGTGTGGCGTGCTGGGCCGCTGCGAAAAGGGGCAAACCTCTGCCACGGCACAGCGGGGAACGGCTACGCGTTCTTGGCGTTGCTCGAGCGCACGGGAGACGAACGTTGGCTCACGCGGGCGCGCGCGTTCGCGGTGCACGCTGCAGGTCAGGTGGAGCAGAGCCGG
>DASWGR010000006.1:0-13796 GCA_036393535.1 Gaiellaceae bacterium
CCGCGCGGTCGAGAAGTTCGACTGGCGCCGCGGCTACAAGTTCTCGACCTACGCGACGTGGTGGATCCGCCAGGCCGTGCAGCGCGGCGTCGCGAACAAGTCACGCACGATCCGGATCCCGGTGCACATCCTCGAGCGCGAAACGAAGATCGCGCGCGCCGAGCGCGAGCTCGTTACGAAACTGGAGCGGCAGCCGACGGACGAGGAGATCGCGAAGCGCGCGAAGCTGCCGATCAAGCAGATACGCGAGGTGCGGAAGGCGGCACGCGCGGTCACGAGCCTCGACCGGCCGCTCGGCGAAGAGAACGACGCGTCGCTCGGCGACGTGATCGCCAGCGAGGAGCACGACTTCGACGAGGAGATCCACGTCGGCCTGACCGAGGAGACGCTGCGACGGGCCGTAGAGGGGCTGCCGGAGCGGGAGCAGGACGTCGTGAAGCTTCGCTACGGGCTGGACGGCGACCAGGAGCCGAAGTCGCTCGACGAGATCGGGCGCCGCCTCGGCATCACCCGCGAGCGTGTGCGCCAGATCGAGGCGCAGGCGCTCCAGCGGCTCGCGGTCAACCGCGAGATCGAGGCGCTTCGCAGCGCGGCGTAGCCTGTAATTGACGCTTCGCGATAGGCGCGGCTTCGCCGCGCCGACGACGACCGCGTGCGAAGAAGGACGCTTCAACAGTGGCACTTAACGGGCGAAGTCGCAGACTTCGCCCGATAGAAGTGCGCAGCACTTCGCGCGATTGTCTACCAGCTGATCATTGCCCCGCGCTGTCCTCGCCGGGGTTGCCGCGGCCCCAGAGCGCGTTCCTTCTTTCGCCGGTTGTGAACATCGGTATCAGCTAGAGAAGCCGTTCCCCACAGAAACTTGCGGGCCTTGTGGAGAACCTGTGGACGGGGTTGGAGGCTCTTACCCGAGGAGGGCATTCAGATCGGCGAGAACGCCGCCGACATGCGCCATTTCGAGCTCACTGAGCCCCGAGAGCGGCCGCTCGAGGAGACTCGCGAGGAGCTTGCGGCGGCGGGCAACGAGCCGCCTGCCCGCGGCCGTCGCGGCGATCTTCACGGCCCGCCTGTCGGCCTCGTCGGGCTTCCTCTGGACCAAGCCGAGGGCGAACAGGGAGTCGACGGTCCGGCTGGCGGTCGCGTCCGTCGTCCCGATTCGCTCCGCCAGCGTCCCGAGCCGAAGCGGGCCGTCGTCGACGACCGCGGCGAGCGCGAACCCCTGTCTGATGGACAATTGGGGCTCGTCGCCGTCGGTCAGCCGCCCGCCCTCGCGGGTGAGCCGGCCGAAGAGCCGCTCGATCTCCGCGGCGACGCGCTCGCTGCTCGTCATTCCGCCTCGAGCGCCGGCTTAGCGGCGAAAAGCGGCCGCCACGGTGTCACGAATACCGCCACGAGCGCGGCGAGCAGAGCCGCTCCCGCCGCGATCCAAAAGGCGGTCACGAACGCCGACTCGGCGGCGACACCCGTCGCGCCGATCGTGTCCGCGCTGAGAATCGCGGCGCCGACCTGGGCGCCGATCACGCCCCCGACTGTGCGCATCACCGTGTTCATCCCGCTGGCGACGCCCGTCTCCTGCGGCCGCACGCTGTCGACGATGATCTTCGCCATCGCGGCAAACGTGAACGGGATGCCGCCGCCGAGCACGAGCATCCCGACGACGATCTGCCATGGATGGTCGTGCCAGAGCGCCAGCAACGCGATGCCGACGCCTGCGAACACCATCCCGACTGAGAGCGGCCACTTCGAGCCCCAGCGACGGCCCATCGCTCCCGCCAAGGGGCCGGACGCGAAGCCGGCGAGCGCGCCGGGCAGCAGGTAGAGGCCCGTGTGTGTCGAGGACGCGCCGAACCCGTAGTGGACGAGCGATGCGACGCCGTGCGCGAGGCCGCGCGGCGTCTCGACGAAGTTCGGCAGGAGGACGAACGCGCCGAACATCGCGTAGCCGGCGATCAGCGCGGTGAGGTTCGTCAGCAGCACGGGGCGGCGCGAGAGCATGCGCATGTCGAGCATCGGCTCCGGCACACGCAACTCGACTCGGATCCAGACCGCAAACGCGACGGCCGACGTGACGAACAGGCCGACGATCCCCGCAGACGTCCAACCCCAGGCCTCGCCCTCCGTCAGGGCCAGCAGCAGAGAGCCGAGCAAGAACGAGAGCAGGACGGCCCCAGGGACGTCGAGCCGTGTCGGCGTCTTGATCGGCGACTCCGGCACGAACTTGGAGATCATGACGACGGATGCGCCGACGCCCGCGGCGCCGACGATGAACAGCCAGCGCCACGAGAGGTGGTCGACGATCACGCCCGAGAGCACGAGCCCGAGGCCGCCGCCGATCGCGAACACCGCCGACACGATCCCGACCGCGCTGCCGACCTTCTCGTTCGGAAACTCGTCCTTGATGATCGCGAAGCTGAGCGGGAACACCGCGCCGCCCGCGCCCTGCACCGCGCGCGCCGCGATCAGCGTCCAGATGTTCCACGCAAAGATCGCCGCGACGCAGCCGACGAAGAACACGCTCATGCTGATCAGCAGCAGCCGCTCCTTGCCGTGCTGGTCGCCGAGCTTGCCGAGGATCGGCGTCGCGACCGCGGAGACGAGCAGGAAGCCGGTCAGAAGCCAGGTGACCCAGGTCGTCGACGTGTGTAGATCCCGCTGCAGAGCGGGCAGAGCCGGCACGACCATCGTTTGCTGGAGCGCGTAGGCGATCCCGGCGAGCGTCAGCGCCGCGAGCGTGACGTTGTAGTGCTGCCGCGCCGCTGATGCTTGCATGGTGGAAATATTACATCCCGCAACGGTTTTCTTCACGCCTGTGTCGCTTCTCCGCTACACTGAGGGCGTTATTGAGGACGAGTACTGGTGGTGCCTACGGCCTTCCTTACCCGTTCGTGAGTTTGGTGAGGGAGGTGTTTTTTATGGCAACCGGAACCGTCAAGTGGTTCAACGATGCGAAGGGCTACGGGTTCATCACGCCGGAGGACGGCGGCAAGGACCTGTTCGTCCATCATTCGCAGATCGCCGGTAGCGGCTTCAAGTCGCTGACCGAGGGCGCCAAGGTGGAGTTCGAAGCCCGCGAGGGCGCGAAGGGCCCCGAGGCGACGAACGTCGCGCCCGTCGCGTAGCGACGACACGAATCGTGTGTCCCCGCCTCCGGGTGGGGGCACGCACATCCGAGGTGAGGGAATGGCAGAGAAGGAAGACAAGATCGAATTGGAGGGCGAGGTCGTGGAGGCGTTCCGGAACGGCATGTACCGGATCGCGCTCGACAACGGCCACGAGACCCTCGGCTACACCGCAGGCAAGATGCGGCGGCACCGGATCCGCATCCTCCCGGGCGACCGGATCAAGGTCGAGCTGTCCGCGTACGATCTCGAGCGCGGGCGGATCGTCTACCGCTACCGCTAATTCTCGCGCGAAGTGCTGCGCACTTCGCGCGATGGAAAACCTTCTCTTCAGGGTCGCGTCTTCGTCGGCTTGCGGCTGTCGGCGCGGCGAAGCCGCGCCTAGTTCTCACGCGAAGTGCTGCGCACTTCGCGCGATGGAAAGCTTCCTTTTTTGCAGGGTCGCGTCTTCGTCGGGTTGCAGCTGGCGGCGCGGCACAGCCGCGCCTAGGGCTTCGGTCATTCTCACGAGCATGAGCTCCGGCTCGCGCTCGCGGCGCACCTAGAGCTCCATCTCACGGCCCGAGCTTGACCTCGGGGCACACAACGCAGATACTCGCCTTCTCAGGGGGAGAGGAAGGCAGGGCCCGTGCGGAACAGACTGCGGGCTGCGGCAATCGTCGCCGGTTTCGGCCTCGTCGGCCTGCTCGCCGGCGGAGGCGCCGCCCCCGGCGCTGTGTCCACGCCTCCGAGCGCCCACTGCCACGTCGTCAACGGCTCCTTCACGACCTGCTCCGACGGCAGTAACGAGTGGTCGGACGTCCCGGCGCACTTCTTCTCGAAGACGAACGCGTACCTCTACGCCGACCAGGCCGACCTCGACCCGGCGCTCAAGGGGCCGCATTCGCCCGCCGACACGTTCGAGCTCATGTACGACGAGTGCGCGCGGACGACGTCGCTCGGGCCGGGCGAGTACTTCCTCATCAGCTTCGACACCGTCGAGGACAACGGCGGCAAAGAGGAGCTCGTCCGCTACGCGATCCACGTCTTCTCCGACGCGACGATCATCTTCTTCGAGAACGGGAAGGCCGTCGCCGACCCGAGCGGCAAGCTGCGCGTCGGCGAGATCGAGGGGCAGCGGGGCGACGCGGGCTTCGGCCCGTCGCCGAACTGCTCCGCGAACCACCTCATCGTCGAGTTTGAGATCAAGCTCACGGCCACCGCCCTCAAGCTAAACGGGGGCTACTCGCCCGACCCGATCTTCTGGGGCGCTACGCCGCCGAAGCAGCCGCCGACCGCGAACGACGACGAGGGCAATCTCGAGGACAAGGATTCGGTGGACGTCAACGTCGTCGCCAACGACACCGACCCCGACGACGCCGTCGATCCGGCGACGGTGTCCATCGTCACGCCGCCCGAACACGGAACGGCGACGCCGAACGGCAGCGGCACCGTCAGGTTCACTAAGAACGATAGCTTCAAGCACCTCGATTCCTTCACCTATACGGTCAAGGACGGCGACGGGCTGACCTCGAACGCCGCGAAGGTCGACATCGTGAAGCCCTGCTCGAAGGACGTCGGCGCGAGCATCGACGGCAAGAGCTCTCCCGCAGCCGCGGGGAAGATCCCCCGCAAGGGGACCGACGTCGACAAGGACGGCCTCACGACGGAGGTGGAGTCGAAGCTCGGCACGGATCCCTGCCACTTCGACACCGACGGCGACGGCCTGCCCGACCCGTGGGAGGTTTCAGGCGTTGCGGGAGCCGGGTTCGACCTCAACGGCGACGGGGCGGCCGACGTCTCGCGCGACCAGGTGTTCGGAGCAAACGACCCGCCGAACCCGCTGCGCAAGGACGTGTACGTCGAGATGGACTTCTTCGACTGCACGGTCGGCAACTGCATGCCCGGCGACCCGATGGTCCACGACGTCACGCCGGCGGCGGTCGGGGCCGTCAAGGCGATGTTCGCTGCGCTCCCCGTCACGAACCCCGACAAGTCGTCGGGCGTGAGCCTGCACTTGCAGTCCGACGAGCACATCCGGCACGAGCCGAACTGCCTCCAGCCCCCGTTCGGCAGCCGGCCGAACTTCGGGACGGTCGACCAGCGGACGAACCCGAGCATCATCGCCGCGAAGGCGCTGGCGTTCCGCTACCTCATCTCGGGGCACTCCACCCTCTTCCCGTCCTCGAGGTCGTGCCCGACCCCGTACCTCGCCATCTTCCCGCAGATGTTCGGGCTGGCGGCGCTCGAGGACTACGACAACACGCCCTTCGGCAGCGCGACGGCGGGCGGCGCGGACATGGTCCTCTCCCTCGGCCCGGTGTGGATCTGCCCCCGGGACAAGATCGTCCTCGCCCCGCTGGTGTTCCCGGCGCCGGTCCCGATCTTCATCCTTGCGACGATCACCGTGTGCGACCGGGAGAGCATCTTCGACCCCGGCATCTTCCCGGCCAAGGTCCCGACGAGCAGCGGCAACAAGACGGTGAAGCAGCCGTACTCGCGCGCCCTCGGGCGACAGGACCCGTCGGATCCCTTGGCGAGCGAGCGCCGCGGCATCATCCAGCTCCAGTCGCGGAGCATCGCGCACCTGCTCGGCCACTCCCTCGGGCTGGCGGGCGACGCCGAGGTCGCGAACGACCCCGCGCTCAGCACTCCACCGCCCGGTGACTACTGGCCGCCGGACCCGTACTCGAACGTCGGCAACCTCGCCTACGCAGATTCGCTGCACACGACATCGGACGGCGGCGACCACCTCAGCTTCACGCGGACCGGCGTCGGGTCGCCGACGGCGCCCGAGCTGGACATCTTCGGCAACCCGATCGAGGAGTTCCTGAACACCGATCGCGACGGCGACGGCGTCATCGAGCGCCTGGACAACTGCAGCGGCTTCTTCAATCCCGGACAGGAGGACCTCGACCGCGACGGCGTCGGCGACGCGTGCGACCGCGACATCGACGGGGACGGCATCCTGAACTCAGCCGACGCCTTCCCGATGGACACGGACAACGACGGGATCCCGAACGCCACCGACACCGACGACGACGGCGACTCGGTCCCGGATAGCGTGGACAACTGTGCGTTGGTCGCGAACGCCGACCAACACGACACGGATCACGACGGGATCGGCGACGCGTGCGACGACGACGCAGACGGCGACGGCGTCGTCGACGCATTCGAGTCGACCGCGGGCTCCGACCGGTTGAGCGCGGCGAGCAAGCCCGAGTTCGTCGGCTTCGGGACGAGCTGCAGCGACGGCATCGACAACGACGGCGACGGGCGGATCGACGGCGCCGACGAGGGCTGTGTCGATAGGGACGGAGACGGCCTGCCGGACCGCTCCGACAACTGCCCGACTACGGCAAACGCCGGGTGGAGCGACGTCGACGGCGACGGGATCGGGGACGCATGCGATCCGGACGCCGACGGGGACGGCTTCTCCAACGCCCTGGAGACTGCGCTCGGGTCCGACCCGCTCGAAGCGGACAGCAGGCCTGAGTCACGTGTGGTGGGCACCTGCTCGGACGGGATCGACAACGACAAGGACGGCCTCACCGACGGCGAGGACCTGGGGTGCCAGGCGGGCGCACCGAGCCTCGCGGCGATCATCGCGAACGGACTCGTCCAGCTCGGGATCAACCCCCAGGGCCACCTGAACGTTCCCGGCGGGTCGCTCTCCTCCGGCAGGCCTTCCCCCACGACCTTCGTCGGCCTCCGCTACGTCCCCACGAATGCCGAGGCGACGGCGCCCGGCTGCCTGTGCGAGGGCTGGGGCGTCGCCGACGCGACGTCGGGCGTCTCCGGCTACGCGGACGTGTCGATCGACGGAGTGGTCAACCTCAACCTCGAGAGCTTCAGCAAGACGGCCGACAGCGCCGTCTCCGTCGTCCGTGTCGGCAACACCTTCCGCGTCACGCACGACTACCACCCGTCCGCCTCGCCGAACCTGTTCCAGGCGACCGTGACGATCGAGAACACGAGCGACCACGACACCGACGTCCGCTATCGGCGCGTGATGGACTGGGACGTCGAGCCGACCGCCTTCAGCGAGTTCGTCAGCGTCGTGACCATCGCGGGCTCCGAGCGGGCGAAGAACGTCCTCTTCTCGAGCGACAACGGCTTCGCGTCGGCGAACCCGCTCTCCGGTGCGAGTCAGATCCTCTTCTCCGGCGACGCGACCGACAGCGGCCCGGCCGACCATGGGGCGCTGTTCGACTTCGGCTTCGGCACGCTCAAGCCGGGCGGGAAGGTGACGTTCAACATCTTCTACGGCGCCGCCGGCAGCGAGCCCGAGGCTGACACGGCACTCGGGACGGTTCGGGCCGAGGTCTACTCGTACGGTCAGCCGAACTGCCCCTCGTTCCGGTGCCCCGACGTGAACGGGCCGAAGGACGGTAAGCCGAACACGTTCATCTTCGCCTTCAGCAAGGTCGGCGGAGAGCCCATCAAGCCGACCGACACGGACGCCGACGGCGTCCTCGACGAGCTCGACAACTGCCCGTTCACGGCGAACGCGAGCCAGGCCGACGCGAACCTCGACGGGATCGGCAACGCGTGCACGACGCCCGCGCTCGAGCACACGACCGCCGGCTTCCTCCAGGCGGGCCTTGACGGCACGACGAGCGTCGAGCCCGAATCGGTGCGCCTCACCGAGGAGCCGCCCTTGACCGACCGGCTGGTGCGAATCGTCCGCTTCCGGCTCGACGCGGGGCTTGCGACCGACGCGGCGGCGCTGACGCGGAACCTCGTCGACAGCCTCGTGGAGTCGGGCCTCGTCCCCCCGGGCGGCGCCGACGCGCTCGTCGCCGACGTGATCGCCCACCTCGACACGACGCCGCCGATCGTGAAGGTGACGTTCCCGGCGCCCGACGGCAAGAACGGCTGGTTCGTCCACTCGCCGGTGACGGGCATTGTGACGGCGGACGACCCGAGCAAGGTCGCCGGGATCGTCTGCACCGGCGCAACCCTCGGCGCGATCGTCGGGCTCGACACGACGAGCGCGAGCGCGCCCCTGACCGTCTCGGGCGACGGCACCCACAACGTGAGCTGCACCGCCGGCGACCGCGTCGGGAACACGGGGGCCGGCCCGGGCTCGAGCGCGACGGCGACGGTGAAGGTCGACACGACCGTGCCGGCGGTCACGTGCTCGGCGAGCCCGAACACGCTCTGGCCTCCGAACCACAAGCTCGTCGCTGTCACGACGACCGTCTCCGTCGACGACGGGCTCTCCGGGCCGGACGGATTCAAGCTCAAGGAAGCGACGAGCAGCGAGCCGGACGACGGGCTCGGCGACGGCGACACCGCGGATGACCTTCAGGGTTGGACGATCGGCACCGCCGACACCGAGGGCCTCCTGAGGGCAGAGCGATCCGGCAACGGCCCCGGGCGCACCTACACGCTCACTTACACCGGCGCGGACGTCGCCGGCAACACGGCGACCTGCGCTGCCCTGGTCAGGGTCCCGCACGACCAAATGTTCGGTCTCGCCTACGGCTACCTGTAGCGCTACGCGAACAACGTGAGCTCGGGCTCGCGCTCGCCGCGCAACACTTCCAGATCGACTTCGACGCAGCGGAACTCGGCGACTCGCGGAGGCGCGGGGCATGCAGCTGACGGCGCGGCACAGCCGCGCCTAGGGCTTCGGTCATTCTCACGAGCCGCTACGCGAACAACGTGAGCTCGGGCTCGCGCTCCCCGCGCAACACTTCCAGATCGACTTCGACGCAACGGATGCCCCGCGCCTCCGCGAGCGTCAGCGCCTGCGGCTTGATCCTCTGCGCGGCGAGGATGCCGCGCGCGTTCTCGAGCGCCGGGTCTCGGCGGATCCGCTCGAGGTAGCGCGTCAGCTGCTCCACCGCGTCGATCGTCGCGATCCGCTTGATCTCGACGGCGACCCACTCATCGTCCGTGTCCCTGCACATCAGGTCGACCGGGCCGATGTCGGTCGGCCACTCGCGCCGGACGAGCCGCAGCGCTTCGCCGAGCGCTTCCGGTTGCGCGGCCAGCTCGAGCTGCAGGTCGCGCTCAACCCCATCCTTCTCGAGCCCGGCGGCCTCGCCCATGTCGAGCGTGACGTCGCTCAGGATCTCCTTGAGCTCGATCTCGAGGCGGTCCTCGGATTTCCCCGCGCGCTTGCGTACGACGAGCGTGTCGCCGCTTTCTTCGATGACGGTCGGCGGCGTCATCCAGTTGAGCGGCTTGTAACCGCCGGCGTCCGCGTGCACGAGCACTGAGCCGTCGGACTTGATCATCAGCAGGCGCGTCGACTCCGGCAGCACGGCGTTGAGGCGGCCGGTGTAGCGGACGATGCAACGGGCGACGATCAGGCGCACTGCGCGACCGTACCGTCCGGCTCGGACGTGTCTATGATCGCCAGATGGTGCGCCGGATTCTGTCTCGCCTTGACCGGTGGTTGCGCATCGTCGGCGAGCGCTGCTGCGTCGGACGCACGCAGGCCGGCCGGCGCGTTGCCAAGTAAGTGCGGGCGGTCGAGCTCCGGGAGTTCGGCGACCCGAGCGGGCTGCGCGAGGTAGAGCTGCCGGACCCGCTGCCCGGATCGGGGCAGGTGCGAGTCGACCTCGTCGTGTCCCGCGTACCTGGTACGTACCAGGTACGTGCCAGGTACGGCGCTATAACATCGCCGCATGGTGCGCCGAATCCTGTCCAGAGTCGACAGGTGGCTGCGTGTCGTCGGCGAGCGCTGCTGCGTCGGACGCACGCAGGCCGGCCGGCGCGTTGCCAAGTAAGTGCGGGCGGTCGAGCTCCAGGAGTTCGGCGACCCGAGCGGGCTGCGCGAGGTAAAGCTGCCTGACCCGCTGCCCGGGCCAGGGCAGGTGCGGGTCGACCTCGTCGCAGCGGCCTTGAACCGGCGCGACCTCTGGATCCGGATCGGCGGCAAGGCTGCGCTTCCGGCCGTGCTCGGCTCCGACGGCGCAGGGGTCGTCTCGGCCGTCGGCGCGGAAGTGGAGCGCGTCCGCGAGGGCGACGAGGTCGTGATCAATCCTTCGCTCGCCTGGGGCGACGCGGAGAACGCGCCCGGCCCGCAGTTCCGCATCCTCGGCGTCCCCGACCAGGGCACGTATGCCGAGCGGATCGTCGTCGCCGCGCATCAGGTGCGGCCGCGGCCGCGACGGCTCTCCTGGCTCGAGTCGGCCGCCCTGCCGCTCGCCGGTCTAACGGCCTGGCGCGCCGTCGCCGTGCTCGCGGAGGCTGGGCCGAGAACGACGATCCTCGTCCCGGGCGCAGGCGGCGGCGTGGCGACGTTCGCGGTGCAGATCGCGGCGGCGCTCGGCGCGCGCGTGCTCGTCACCTCGTCCACGGCCGAGAAGATCGAGCGCGCGCGCAGGCTCGGCGCCGACGGCGGCGCCGACTACCGCGACCCCGACTGGCCGGAGCGCGTCGCGCCCGTCGACGCGGTGATCGACAGCGTCGGCGCCGCCGTATGGCCGGGCGCGCTGCGCGCGCTGCGCCCCGGCGGCCGCCTCGTGAACTTCGGCGACACCGGCGGCGACACGGCGGAAGTCGACGTCGACCGGGTCTTCTTGTCACACCTGCGCATCCAGGGGACGACGATGGGCAGCCCGCGGGACTTCGACGCGCTGCTCGAGCACGTCGAGCGCGCCGAGTGGCGGCCTGTGATCGACAGCGTCTTCCCCTTGCGAAACGCGGCGGCGGCGCACGAACGCCTCGACGATCCGGAACGCTTCGGGAAGGTCGTCCTGGCGATCGACGACGGGAGGGCCGAGGCCCTCCCGTCGTGAGACCGCGAAGCTAGTACCCCATCCAGCAATACCCTCCGGCTTCTGGCCCGCTATCACGCGGCGCGCTGCCGCGTCCTCGGTCGCGCCCATAGCTACGGCTATGGGCGCTCCCTGCGTCCTTGCATCGCTTGGTGCTAGCGACCCAGAAGCTCGGAAGCATTACTGGACGGGGCACTAGACGCCCTCGTTGACGAGCCGGCCGGCGGCCTCGAATTTCGTCCGGTCGTAGTACTTGAAGTACAACGCCGCGCCGAGACCGATCACGAAGAAGCCGAGGTCGATCCAGCCGAGGTAGTGCGCGTAGTGATATCCCGAGCCGAGGAAGTCGATGTTCTTGAACAGCAGGTAGAGGACGACCACCTGCGAGCCGAACGAGATCAGCGGCGCGATCAGCGTCTTCCAGACGTGGTGCTCGTCGGGATGGTGCGTCCGGAAGTAGTTGATGATCGCGAGCGACACGACTGCCTGCACGGCGAGGATGATGATCACGCCCATCACCGCCATCAGTCCGTAGAGCTGGAGGTAGGCCTGCGACGCGGGATCGTGCGTGCCCGTGAAGACGGCGAAGCCGATCACGATCAGCGCAGCGATCGAGGACTGCGTCAGCGTCGCGATGTGCGGGCTCCGCCAGCGGGGATGCGTGCGGCCGAGCACCGACGGCAGGATCCGCTCACGGCCGAGCGAGTAGAAGTAGCGCGCGGTCGTGTTGTGGAACGCCATCCCGCAGGCGAACGAGCCGGTGATGATCAGGTAGCTCATCAGGTCCCTGACGAAGCCGCCCGCGAACTCCTTCGTCGGGATGAAGAAGAACTCGGCCGAATTCTTCTGCGCGACCGCTGCCGCGGCGTGCAGCGAGTGGTAGCCAGAGATCGCCGCCCAGCTCGTGATCGTGTAGAAGATGCCGAGCCCGACCACGGAGATGATGATCGCGAGCGGCACGATCCGCTTCGGGTCCTTCGACTCCTCCGCGTAGTTCGGCGCCATCTCGAAGCCGACCCACGACCAGAACGCGAAAAAGATGCCGACGCCGGCGCCGCCCGCCGCGAGCCCGCCGCCGCCCGGGAAGCCCTTGAACGCGTTCACCGGATTGATTGCGCCGAGCGCGATGTGATTCCCGCCCTGGCCGAAGATCGCGCCGTCCATGATCAGCAGGACGATCACCTCGCCGATGAGGGCGAGCCCGAGCAGCCGCGCCGAGAGGCGGATGTCGAAGTACGTCAGGGTCGCGATCAGGCCGACCATCGCCAGTGCGAGCCAGAACCAGCGGATGTGTATCCCGTGCTGCGCGAACTTCAGGTTGGCGAAGTACGCGAAGCCTCCGCAGAGTGACGCCTCGAACACCGAGTACGCGACGACGGATGTGAACGCCGCGCCGATGCCGAGCTCGCGCCCGAGTCCGTGGCTGATAAAGGAGTAGAAGCCGCCGGCCGCAGTGATCTTCTGGGCCATCGTCGCGTAGCCGATGGAGAAGATCGTCAGCACCACCGTCGCGAAGAGGAAGCCGGCCGGGGTGCCGATGCCGTTCCCAAAGCCGACCGAGATCGGCGTGTTGAAGAGCATTGCCGAGATCGGCGCCGATCCCGTCACCGTCAGGAAGAGCACGCCGAGCAGTCCGACCGCGTGCTTGTGGAGGAAGTGGACGTCTGCCCGGGTCGAGACGTCGTACATCGACGCCCTGTCCGCGCCCGTCCGCTCCTCGGCGCCGGCGGGGACGCCGCCCGGCACCGGCACGTCGCTCATGCCGTTCTCCTTTCGTTGGGACGATTCATTCGGTGGCCATGTAGACGTTCTTCAGCTCCGTGTAGTGCTCGAGCGCGTGCGGTCCGAGCTCGCGCCCGACCCCCGACTGCTTGAACCCGCCGAACGGCGTGGTCACGCGGACGGACGTGTTCGAGTTGATCGAGATCGTCCCGGTCTCGAGCGCGCGCGCGACCCGCAGGGCGCGGGCGCCGTTGCGAGTCCAGATTGAGCCCGACAGACCGTAGATCGTGTCGTTGGCGAGCCGGATTGCGTCGGCCTCGTCCTCGAAGGGGATCACCGCCGCGACCGGGCCGAAGATCTCCTCGCGCGCGGCGCGGTCGTCGTTCGAGACCGGGCAGAGCACGGTCGGCGGGAACCAGTAGCCGGGGCCTTTGGGCGCGTCGCCGCGGATCGCGACGGGCGCGTCGTCGTCGACGAACGACGCGACCTTCTCGCGCTGCTCGGCCGAGATCAGCGGCCCCATCTGCGTTTGCTCGTCGAGCGGGTCGCCGACCCGAAGGTCTCGGACCGCGTTCGCGAGCAGCTCGAGGAACCGGTCGAGCGCGCTTCGCTCGACGAGGATCCGCGAGCGCGCGCAGCAGTCCTGGCCGGCGTTCCCGAACACTGCGAGCGGCGCACTCGCGGCCGCCGCCTCGAGATCCGCGTCGGCGAAGACGACGTTCGCCGACTTTCCGCCCAGCTCGAGCGTGACGCGCTTGATCGACTGCGCGGCGAGCTCGCCGATTCGCCTGCCGACGACCGTCGACCCCGTGAACGCGATCTTCGCGACGTCCGGATGCTCGACCAGCCGCTCGCCGACGACGCGCCCCGGGCCGACGACGACGTTCAGCACGCCCTCCGGGAGGCCCGCCTCGAGCGCAATCCGCTCCAGCTCGAGCGCCGTCAGCGGCGTCAGCTCGGCGGGCTTGAGCACAATCGTGTTCCCCGCGGCGAGCGCCGGCGCGATCTTCCACGAAGCGATCGGCAGCGGGAAGTTCCACGGCACGATCAGGCCGACGACGCCCAGCGGCTCGCGGAACGTCATGTCGACGCCTCCGGCGACCGGAATCGTGTCGCCCAGCAGCCGCTCGGGCGCGCCCGCGTAGTAGTGGAAGACGTGCACCACGAGCCCGATCTCGCCGCGCGCGTCGCCGATCGGCTTCCCGACGTTGCGCGCCTCGAGCGTCGCCAGCTTCTCGGC
>DASWGR010000007.1:0-8286 GCA_036393535.1 Gaiellaceae bacterium
TCCTGGTACGTACGGCGGACGCGAAGTCACCATCGTGACCGCCGATTTCGGCGTCAGGCACTAGAACACCTCCGCGATACCCTGTTCCTCCGGCGCCTGTAGCTCAGTGGACAGAGCGGCGGCCTTCTAAGCCGCGGGTCGTCGCCGCGACAAATCCGGCGGCGCTTCCGCGCCGCCATGATGATTTGCCGCGGTTGGAGTGCCGCCGAAGGGACTCGGGTGAACGCCGCGAAGCTGGCATTCGCGATGTGCGGTGTCAGGGGCTCGACCGCCTGCGCGATACCCTCTTTCCCCGGCGCCTGTAGCTCAGTGGACAGAGCGGCGGCCTTCTAAGCCGCGGGTCGGAGGTTCGAATCCTCCCAGGCGCACTCCCGCGGGAAGTCCGCCGCGGCTTCGCCGCGACATGATGACTTCCCGCGGTTCGAAAAGGGTGCTGGGTAGCGAGCGCCGGCGCAGCCGGCACTCGCGGCGTTAGCTCATCGGCGGATCGGGAGGCCTAAACCAAAGCTATCCTGCGGTTGAGCGTGGTGGCTGTAGCTCAGTTGGTAGAGCCCCTGGTTGTGGTCCAGGTGGTCGTGGGTTCGAGTCCCATCAGCCACCCTCGCGTCTCTTAGATTGGACGTAGCCGCCGCTACGCTGCTGCGCACGGCCCCGTAGCTCAGCGGATAGAGCGACGGACTTCGAATCCGTGCGCGGAGGTTCGACTCCTCCCGGGGCCACCTATTCGAGTGGAGCGGTCCGACCGCAGCGCGGACAGACCCACTCCGTGACGGGCTCGGCGTGCGAGCCCTTTCGGCCCGGATGTGCCTGCTGGCCTGCCCAGCGTGTTCGCAGCCGCATCGCCCCGTGCCCGCTTGGGCACTCCTTCGGCTCGAGCTGGGTCTCCTCTTTCGCGTCTGGCAAGTCGGGGACATCCTAGGGAAGCCGCCCGTCCGCACATATGGCTATGTCTTTCAGTCGAGATCTGCTTGCATGCGAGGCAGATGGCCGGTTTTCTAGCAACCGTGCTCATCTGCGACGACGAGCCGTCACTTCGCGAGCTGATCCGGATCAGCTTGGAGGGCTCGTACCGGTTTGCAGAGGCCGACAACGGCGAGGAATCGCTCGAGTTAGCCCGTGCCCTCCGTCCGGACGTGATGATTCTCGACATGATGATGCCGCGCCGGAGCGGGCTCGAAGTGCTGGCCGAGTTGCGGCAAGACGAGGCTCTCTCGGACACTGCGGTGATCGTCCTGACGGCACAGCCGGGAACCCGCGAGGAGGCCTTGCGGCAGGGCGCCGACCTCGTCATGGTAAAACCGTTCGAGCCCGAGCAAATCACGGCTGCGGTGGAGGAGGTTCTCGCCGAACGACGATGAGCCACGCCGGCCCCGACGCAGAAGCTGCAGCAGGCGCGGGTGGATCGACCGGTCGATGGAGAAGGTCGTGGGCGGACGCCGGTCTCGTCGCGCGGATCGCCTTCTCCGCGATCGCGGTCGCAATCGGGCTGGCGATCGTCTTCGCCGTCCTCTCTCTCGCGATCGTCAGCCTCCACCAGCGCTCTCTCGACGCGCGTCGTTCCCAGCAGGTGATCGCGACCGCCAACGAGCTGCAGACCTATGTGATCGATCTCGAGACAGGGGCGCGCGGGTTCGCGCTCACGCGGGACGAGCGCTACCTCGATCCCTGGAACCGGGCTCAGGCGCTGTATCCGGGCGCGATCGCCAGGCTCGTCGCGCTCACCAAGGACAACGTGGTGCAGCGCCGGCGCGCGCTCGCCATCAAGAAGGACATTCAGATCTACTTCAGCGACTACTCGGTTGGGATCGTGAATTTCCTGCGCCGGAACCCACAGGAGGCGCCAAGCGTCGCGACGGATGCGCGCGGACGGACGCAGGTCGAGGCGATTCGCGGTCAGTTCAAGCGCTTCATCGACACCGAGACGGCACTAAGCGAGGCGCGCAACGAGCGGGCGCGCGCGACGACCCGCAACTCGCTCCTCGTCGGGGGGATCGGGTTCAGTGCAGCGCTCTTCTTGATCCTCGTGGGAGCGCTGTACCTAAACCGCGCAGTCGCAAAGCCGCTGCGCCACACCGCGGACGCGGCCGCACGAATCGCTGGTGGCGACCTGTCGGAACGTCTAGACACGGATGGCCCGGGCGAAGTCGGGGAGTTGGAGCGCACGTTCAACACCATGGCAGCCTCGCTCGAGCGCACCGTCGCCGATCTCGAAGAGCGAAACCGCACGCTTGGCGAGAGCGAGCAGGTCAAGAGCGACCTGGTGAGCAACGTCTCGCACGAGCTGCGGACACCGCTGGCCAGCGTGCTCGGGTTCTCGTCGCTCATGCTCGATCGGGAAGTCTCCCCCGAGGAGACGAAGCGCTACCTCGAGGTCATCCGCACGGAGGCGCGCCGGTTGGCGGCCCTCTTGAACGACCTGCTCGACCTGCAGCGCGTCGAGCAGGAGGCGCTCGAGTTGCGCAGCGACGAGGTGGATCTCAACGAGTTGCTGTCCACCCAGGTCACGCTTTACTCAGCCCAGAGCGACGCGCATGAACTGAGGTTCCAGCCGGCCGGAGAGCCGCTCACCGTCCGCGGCGATCGCGACCGCCTCGCCCAGGTGGTCGGGAACCTCCTCTCGAACGCAATCAAGTATTCGCCCGACGGCGGAGTCGTCGACGTGAGCGCTACGGCGATCGGCGACGAGGCCTGGATCTGGGTGCGAGACGAAGGGCTCGGCATCCCCGGAGGACACCAGGAGCAGATCTTCACGAAGTTCTTCCGTGGTGACGTCGGCCGGGACCTCGGAATCTCGGGCACCGGACTTGGCCTCGTCCTTGCGCGTCAGATCGTCGAGGCGCACGGGGGCCAGATCGGGTTCGAGAGCGAGTCCGGGCGCGGGTCCACCTTCTGGCTCCAATTGCCGGCGTCGCGCTCCTACGACGACGGCGCCCCGGAGCCCTCGCTAGCAGCCCGCCACAATGCGGAGCCCCGTCACGGGATGTAGCTCGGCGCCGTTTCGTGCCGCGCCTCGCAGCGACCGACGCTGACTCCAGAAACCGACGCCGCGAACGTAGACGATCGCGCCGAGCGACTGCCAGTCCCTCGCAGTCGGGTGCCCGCATTCGGCGGTGAACAGCTTGAACGTAGACGCGATGTCGTTGCGTGCGGCCGTCACGTTCGAAAGACAGTCGGGCGTGGGAATGACGGCATTGAGATACGACTGGTTGTCGTACAGCTCGAGCCTGATCCCACCCGGCTCGGCACGGTACTTGGTGATTTGCGCCACCACCTGCCAGACCTGGCGCTGGAAGGCCGTTCGCCGCGACTTCGGCAACGGGTGCGGGAACGGACGCTCGTTGATCGCGGCGATCGTCGTGCTCTTCGGCTCGAGCTGGACCGCTTTGCGTTCGGGATCGCTCAGCGTCTTCAGGCGCCAGAGCTCGCCGCCGCAGCGGCTCGCCGTCGGACCGGCCGCGTCCCGACCTGCCGCAGCCGCCGCGAAAGCGGTAGCGGCAAGGAGCACCAGGGCGGTAGGTGCCGCAAGCTTCATCACGTTCTGGCCGCCCAGGATCGTACGCCTTTCGGGCAGGAAAGGTCTACCCTGGAACCCGCCCGCGGGCGTGGCGGAATTGGTAAACGCGCCGGGTTTAGGTCCCGGTGGGGCTGACGCTCCTTAGAGGTTCGAGTCCTCTCGCCCGCATCGCCGATCGAAATCCGTCTCCGCTTTCGCGGAGACATGATGATTTCGATCGGTCGACTCGCCCGACAACGGCATCAGCGAACGCCGGCAAAGCCGGCATTCGCGCGGATCAAATTCGGGATTCGACGCCGTCGAGCAGGCGCCAGTTGCCCTCTAGCGCTGCTTCGGCGGCTGCCACTAGGCGGTCTGCATCTTCCGGCGCTGCTTTGCTCAAAACCTTGGCAGACGCTGCTGCGTGCTCGTGATCACGGTCCGCGTGCAATTCGAAGTACTCCGTGCCCTTCGAGCCGGCGGTGAAGCCGTAGTGATCGACGAGGCCGGCGAGCTTCGTCCTCGAGATGTCGGGCTGGCCGGACTCCACTGCATAGAGCACGGCTCGCGCTGCCAGGGAATCTTCGGGTCGCCAGGCGGCGGCGCACTCACTGGTCTCGCTGCTCGGCTCGCGATCGAGTGGTGCGTCCAGCGCCGACCCGAAGTCGTCCCACAGTTGGATGTGTGCCGCCTCTTCGGCGGCATGCTCGGCGTCGCCACCGACGACTGCCGTGTCGGCGAGCGCCACGACGGCGTGCCGGTACTCGCCCGCGTAAAAGGCGAGCTCGTCGCGGCTCAGCTCACCGCGCTCCCAGCGGAGATAGAAGGGATGGTCGAGGACGTTCCAGCGTGCCCGCGCCTCGTCGATTCGGTCGATCAGATTCATGTCGCTCCCTTCGCCGTCGGAACCCCTTAGGGTGATCCTACGCTAGCCGCTCGATGCCCTCGATGGCTCGACCGAGCGCTTCCTTGTCGAAGAGGTAGGGCGTCGCGTTTGCCAGCTGATGGGCCGGCCCGTCGAGGTCGTCGGAGCCGTCGGCCGCGTTGATCGCGTAGCGCAGGGGGATCTCGTGCGTGACCACGAGCACCGATGTTTCCGACCGCTCCAGCAGCTTGCGGAAGGCCTGCGCGTAGCGGCGCGCCGCCGCATCGAGGGACTCGCCGCCCGGAAATGGATCCCTACGCGTGTGCTCCCGCTTCCACGCCCGGTAGTCCTCCAGCGGGATTCCCTCGAGGTTGCCGACGTCGATGTCGTCCAGGAGCGGCTCCACCTCGAACGGCACGTCGCGCCCTGCGAGAGCGATCTCGGCGGTCTCCCACGTGCGCGTGAACCGCGTGCAGATGCAGACCTCGAGCCGAATGTGGGCGATCTGCCCGCCGAGCAGCCGAGCCTCCTCGCGCCCTTTTTCCGTCAAGGCCACGGGAACCGCCGGGTCCCCGTTGATCCGGTTCTCGGAGTTCAGGGTCGATTCCCCATGGCGGGCGAGCACATAGAGCTCCACAGAGCCGCAGGCTATCCCGGCATCCGCTTGCGGATGCCGCAGCTCCGGCTTTGGCCAACGATGTAGGCGGGCCTCAGACGTGAACCCGCAGTCGCAGCCCTGGGACCGTTTGGTCTAATGGCTCGATGGCGACGCAGGTCGAAGAGCTGCCGGACAACAAAGTCCGGCTCACGGTGGATGTCCCGGGGGCGGACGTCCATCACGCGGTCGAACACGCGGCCTCCGACCTGGCGTCCAGCGTCAAGATTCCCGGCTTCCGCACGGGCAAGGTTCCGGTGCCCGTGCTTCGGTCGCACATCGGCAAGGAGCGTCTTCTCAGCGAAGCGATCGAGAGCCACATCTCCGGCTGGTTCTGGACCGCCGCGGCCCGCGAGCGCATCCGGCCCGTCGAGCAACCCGAGCTCGACTACGAGCTTCCCGACTCCGAGGACTCCGACTGGCGCTTCACGGCGACGGTGTCCGTGCTTCCGAAGCCCGAAGTGGCCGACTGGAGGAAAGTGCAGGTGCCGTACGCCGAGCCTGAGGTTCCCGAGGACTTCGTCGAACACGAGCTCAACGTCCTGCGCTCGACAGTTGCCGAGCTGAGGCCGGCCGAGGGGCGACCTGCGGAGGCCGGCGACACGATCGTCCTCGATCTCCTTGCCGACGATGGCGGCCAGCGCGATTACGTCGTGGAGCTCGGTTCGGGCCGGCTGCTACCGGAGCTCGAGGAACAGCTGGTCGGGATGAACGCCGGCGAGACGAAGGAGATCGAGCTCGAGCGGGCGGGCGAAGCAGAGCCGATCAAGGTCGAGGCCGTTGTGAAGGAGGTCAAGGAGAAGGTGCTGCCGGAGCTCGACGACGAGCTCGCACGCTCCGCCTCCGAGTTCGACACCCTCGAAGAGCTCCGTGCCGACGTCGAGCAGCGCATCCGGGAGCAGATCGAAGCCGAGGTGAACGAGGTCTTCAGACGTGCTGCGCTCGACAGGCTGATCGAGGCGTCGAAGGTCCAGGTCTCCGGGCCGCTGGTCGACGCCCGCACGCGGACGCTGGTCCGTGAGCTCGACGCTGTCCTCCAGCGCAGCGGTGGCTCACTCGATACGTACATCCAGATGTCGGGCGATTCCCCTGAGGATCTGATCAGGCGGCTGCGCAACCAGGCAGCCGCATCGGTCGCCGGAGAGCTCGTGCTCGAAGCCGCCGCCGACCAGCTCGGGATCCAGGTTTCGGACGAGGAGGTCGATCAGGCCTTCCGCGACCGCTTCGAAGAGCCGGACAAGATCATCGAGCAGGCACGCGAGGCGGGCGCGTACGACACCGAGCGCGAAAGCATGCGCCTTGCCCGCGCCCTCGACCGCATCGTCGACGAGGTCGAGCGCATCGCGCCCGAGCAGGCCGCCGCTCGCGAAGCCATCTGGACGCCCGACAAGGAAAAGCCAACCACCGAGACGAAACTGTGGACCCCCGGCAGCAAGGAGAACGCACAAACATGAGCCCGTTGATTCCCATGGTGATCGAGCAGACCTCGCGCGGCGAGCGTTCGTTCGACATCTATTCCCGTCTGCTCAACGAGCGGATCATCTTCCTCGGCACCCCGATCGACGACCAGATCGCGAATCTGATCATCGCGCAGCTGATTCATCTCGAGTCCGAGGACCCCGAGAAGGACATCCAGATCTACATCAACTCTCCGGGCGGCCAGGTGTACTCAGGGCTCGCCATCTACGACACGATGCAGTACGTCAAGCCCGACATCCAGACGACCTGCATCGGGATCGCGATGTCGATGGGTGCCGTCATCCTCGCGGGCGGGGCGAGAGGAAAGCGGGTGGCCCTGCCGAACGCCAAGATCCTGATCCACCAGGTCTCGGGCGGCTTCCAGGGCCAGGCGACCGATATCGAGATCCAGGCCCGCGAGACGATCAATCTCAAGCGGCGCCTGGAGGAGATTTTGGCCGAGCACACCGGGAAACCAACCGAGCAGGTGGCCAAGGACATGGAAAGGGACTATTTCCTCACTTCGCAAGAAGCGCAGGACTACGGCATCATCGATAACGTCATCGCTCATCGGTAGACG
Organism: Gaiellaceae bacterium; assembly: GCA_036393535.1. Classification (GTDB taxonomy): domain Bacteria; phylum Actinomycetota; class Thermoleophilia; order Gaiellales; family Gaiellaceae; genus 3-1-20CM-4-69-9. The sequence goes on from DASWGR010000007.1 coordinate 7,052, forward strand.
ACGGAGCGTTGACCGGCTAAAAGGAGAGACGTGGCCCGAGCATCCGACGGAAACGAGCAGCTCCTCTGCAGCTTCTGCGGAAAGAGCCAGCGTCAGGTCAAGAAGCTGATCGCCGGGCCCGGCGTCTATATCTGCGACGAGTGCATCGATCTCTGCAATGAGATCATCGACGAGGAGCTCACCGCTCCCGCGGCGCTCGACCTCGACAACCTCCCGCGGCCGAAGGACATCTACGTCGTCCTAAACGACTACGTCGTCTCCCAGGAAGAGGCGAAGCGCACGCTTGCGGTGGCCGTCTACAACCACTACAAGCGCGTGCAGATGGGCACCGAGGAAGACGATGTCGAGCTGCAGAAGTCGAACATCCTCCTGCTCGGTCCGACCGGCTGTGGGAAGACACTGCTCGCCCAAACGCTCGCGCGCATCCTCAACGTTCCGTTCGCGATCGCCGACGCGACCGCACTCACCGAGGCCGGCTACGTCGGCGAGGACGTCGAGAACATCCTCCTCAAGCTGATCCAGGCCGCCGACTTCGACATCAAGAAGGCGGAGACCGGGATCATCTACATCGACGAGGTCGACAAGATCGCGCGGAAGGCGGACAACCCGTCGATCACGCGCGACGTGTCGGGCGAGGGTGTCCAGCAGGCGCTGCTGAAGATCCTCGAAGGGACGGTCGCCTCCGTGCCGCCGCAGGGTGGACGGAAGCATCCGCACCAGGAGTTCCTCTCGATCGATACGACAAACATCCTCTTCATCTGCGGCGGGGCGTTCGCAGGACTCGACAAGATCATCGGGAAGCGCATCGGGAAGAGCGCCGTCGGCTTCGGGGCCCAGGTGCGCTCGAAGAGCTCGATCGAGTCGTCGGAGTTGCTCGCCAAGGTGATGCCGGAGGACCTCCTCAACTTCGGGCTGATCCCGGAGTTCATCGGGCGTCTACCCGTGATCTCCGCCGTGCACCAGTTGAAGCGCGAGGACCTCGTGCAGATCTTGATGGAGCCGAAGAACGCGCTCGTTAAGCAGTACCAGCGTTTCTTCGGCTACGACAACATCGAGCTGGTCTTCACCGACGACGCGCTGTGGGAGATCGCCGACAAGGCGCTCGAGCGGGAGACCGGTGCACGCGGCCTGCGCTCGATCATCGAGACCGCGCTGCTCGACGTGATGTTCGAGCTGCCGTCGCGCCGTGACGTCTCCAAGTGCGTGATCACGAAGGAGACGATCGAGAAGCACCT
>DASWGR010000008.1:0-10966 GCA_036393535.1 Gaiellaceae bacterium
CGGCTGCGCGAGCTCCTCGAGGGAAGAACTCAGCCCGATACTCCGTCTAGTTCTCGATGATCGCCTTCGACGAAGAGCGCCTCGCACGCCTGATCCGGGCTCTGCCCCCGGCGCCGGAGGCCTGGGTTCGCGCCGCGCAGGAGCTGCCGCTGGCAAAGGCCGGGCTCGACGAGATCCTCGCCCGTGCCGAGGTGGACGCTGAGTTCAGGGCCCGGCTCGTGGCCGATCTCGAGGCTGCGCTCGAGGCTGAAGGGTACGAGCGCGATCCCGCGGTCATCGAAGAGCTGAAGGTTCGCTTCAAGTCCAAGTAGCGCTTGGAGGACAATCCCCCGCATGGCCCTGCTCGACCTGCGGCTGCGGGAATTCCTCGACGAGATCGCGGCCGAGGGCAGGACGCCCGGAGGAGGGTCGGCTGCAGCGCTCGTGACCGCAATTGCTGCCGGGCTTCTGGCCAAGGTGGCTCGCGCGTCGAGTGAGACCTGGCCGGAAGCAGCAGGCGTCGTCGCACAAGCGGAGTGCCTGAGGGACCGCGCCACTCCGCTCGCCGAGGCGGACGCAGAGCAGTACGAAGCCGCGCTCCGAGCCCGCGAGGAGGCCGGCGGCGAGCAGGGCGAACGGCGAGACTTCGCCCTCGGCAAGGCTTATGCAAAGGCGGCCGAGCCTCCCCTGCAGATCGTCCGGACCGCGGGCGACGTCGCTCAGCTCGCGGTCGCGGTGGCCGAGAACGGCAACCCGGGGTTGCGCGCCGACGCCGTTACGGCCGCAGTGCTCGCGGCGGCGGCGGCGAGGGCCGCGGCGGAGCTGGTGGCGGTGAACCTGACCGCTTCGGCAAGCGACGCGCGCGTCCTCGAGGCGGCGAAACTGGCAGGAGAGGCCGCCCGCGCCGCGGAGGCGGCGCGGGCGGTGCGGGAGTAGATCAGGCGGTGCGAGCCGCGGGTCGCCGGGCGACGACGATGGCCCGAAGCACGGCGTTCCACCGGAGAGCTTCCCTTCGCGCGCTCACGGGCCGATCCGAAGCCCCCTCACGGATCGTCACGGCCAGTCGCTCCTGGGTTGCCTCGCGTAGCAGGTCCGCGTGGCGGTTTCGGGCGATCTCTTGAGGCGAAAGCGGAAGCACTCCATCTACCAGACGGCGGCGAGAGCTCTTGTCTTCCCGCGTACGCTGCAGGGGTGAGCGAGGAACTTCCAGCCTGGAGCCTCTCTGCGGAGGCGGCCGAGCGGATCGCCCTGCCTGAGGAATGGCCCGGGGAGATCACCCGCGAGTGGGCCTGGGGCGGGGCGACCGGAGCCGGCGCGCGGGTGTGTGTCCTCGACAGCGGTATCGAGGTGGGCCATCCGCTGGTGGGCGACGTGCAGCAGTCGGTCGCAATCTCGATCGAGGGTGACGAGGTGATCCTCGAGGAAAACGACACCGAGGGAGACCTCTGCGGGCACGGCACGGCCTGCGCCGGAGTCATTCGCTCGCTGGCACCCGAGTGCGAGCTCGTGAGCGTGCGGGTGCTCGGCGCGGGCTATACGGGCAGCGGCGCCGTTCTGCTGGAGGGGCTGCGCTGGGCGATCGAACAGGGGTACGACGTCATCAACATGAGCCTCTCGACGACGAAACAGAAGTTCGCCTCCCTCTTGCACGAGCTCGCTGACACCGCATACTTCCGTCGCACGATGCTCGTTGCATCTGCCCACAACATGCCCGTCGAGAGCTATCCCTGGCGCTTCTCGAGCGTCATCTCGGTCGGGAGCCACGAGCAGGAGGATCCCTACCAGTACTACTACAACCCGGCTCCTCCGGTTGAGTTCTTCGCCCGGGGGGTCGACGTCGAGGTCGCGTGGAACGGTGGCGGGCGTCTCGTCTGCACGGGCAACAGCTTCGCCACCCCGCACATCGCAGGCATCGCGGCGCTCATCCTCTCGAAGCATCCCGAGCTGACCCCGTTCCAGCTGAAGAGCGTGCTCTACCTCACCGCGACGAATGTGGGAGGAGAGGCGTGAGCGTCCCTCGCCTTCGGCTCGCTCCCGTGGGGGAAACCATGTTTCCCCCACGAGCCCCCTTCTTTAGGGATCGCCTCAGCGCCCACGGCGTGGCGACCGCCGCCGTGAGCGCTGAGGACCGCGACGTCGCTCGTGACGTCGCTGAAGAGGCCATGCCGGCCTTGCCGTCACGGCCACTTCCGCAGCGGGGAAACCTCCCGGTGTCCCCCTACGCCCCTTTCCCCGCTCATAGGCCAAAGGTCGGCCTATGAGCGACGAGCTCCGCGCCGCGGTGGCAGCCGGCGTGCTCGGCTCCGAGGCGCAGTACCGCGCGCTCCTGCAGTCCGTGGTGGACGTCGCGCGGGCGATCTTCAAGGCGAAGGCCTCCTCGATCCTCCTGCTCGACACCGAGACAGACGAGCTCGTCTTCGAAGCTGCTGCCGACGAGGCGTCGGAAACCCTCATCGGCAAGCGCTTTCCGTCGAGCACCGGCATCGCCGGCTTCGTCCTCGTCAGTCGCCAGCCGCTCGTGATCGAGGACGTGCTCACCGATCCGCGCTTCTCGCGCGAAACCGCCGAGAGCACGGGCTTCGTCCCGAAGGGGCTCATGGCCGTCCCGCTTCTGCACGAGGAGAACGCACTCGGGGTGCTCGAGGTGCTCGACCGCCCCCGAGACGCCAGGTTCACCCTGGCCGAGATGGAGCTGCTCGGGCTGTTCGCGAACCAGGCGGCAATCGCACTCGATCTGCTCCAGCGGGCCCGTCGCGCCCAAAGCGCCTTGCGCGGCGAAGGCGATCTCGGCGTCCTCGCGCGCGTCGCGGAAGCGCTCGAGAAACGGGGCGGCGAGGAGGATGGCTCGCGCGAGAGTGCCCTGCGCCTCCTCACCGAGCTGGAAAGACTGCTCTAGAACGACAAGAGCCCGGCGCTGCCGGGCTCTTGTAATTCGCTTGAAGACGTCGCCTAGCGGCGCTTGACGTGGGCCTCGACGTCGTCTGAGTCGTCGGAGCCGGGCTCCTCGTTGGCCCTCCGCTTGCTGTGGGCCTCGACGTCGTCGGACGTGTCGGTCTCGTCGTCGGTGGCCTTGCGGCGCGAGTGGAGCTCGACGTCCTCGTCCTTCGGCTCCTCCTGCTTCAAGAGTTCGTCGGACATGAACTTCCCTCCTTCTAGAAGGTACACGGCAGATTGCCGGTTTCAGGTACTAGACGGGCTGGTCCTCCGGAATCTTCCCTGCTCCCCTTCAAATACACAAGCCGGGATGCCATTGTGCCCGCGTGGGGGGACTTCTGCGGCAGTTGGCCGAGTCAGGCCGGTCGTTTCGGGATGTCTTTCGGAATCCGGCGTTACGCCGGATCGAGCTTGCCTGGGCGTCCTCGGTCATCGGCACCTGGGCGTACGGGATCGCGGTCATCGTCTACGCCTACGAGCAGGGCGGCGCTACTGCCGTCGGGGTGGTCGGACTGGCTCGCTGGCTCGCCGCGGCCGTTGCTTCCCCGTTCGCTGCACTCCTTGGCGACCGCTACGACCGCCGTTGGGTGATGGCCAGCTCGGACCTCGCCCGGGCGGCCCTGATTGGAGGTGCCGCCCTCGCCGCGTTCGCCGATGCCCCGCCGGCCGTGATCTACCTTCTCGCGGGCCTCGTCAGCGTCGCGGCCACGGCGTTTCGGCCGGCCGAGGCCGCCTTGATCCCTTCGTTGGCCACAACGCCCGAGGAACTCACGGCAGCGAACGTTGCCGCGAGCACGATCGAGAGCGTCGGGATCTTCGGCGGGCCGGCGATCGGCGGGCTGCTGCTGGCCGCGGCGGGCCCCGGGGTCGTCTTTCTCGTTACCGGTGCCGCCATGCTCTGGTCGGCGCTCCTCATTGCCGGAATACACCCCAGCGCCGAGCCGAAACGGGAGCGCGAGGTGGTATCGGTTGTCGACGAGTTGCTCGCCGGTTTCCGGACGATTGCGCGCGAGCGGCGCATGCGTCTCCTGGTGGGGCTTTTTTCGGCCCAGACCTTCGTGGACGGGATGCTCAGCGTGCTCATCGTGGTCATCGCGCTCAAGTTGCTCGATACCGGCCAGGCGGGCGTCGGTTTCCTCAACTCAGCCGTGGGCGTCGGCGGCCTTTTCGGGGCGCTCGCCGCGGCCGCTCTGGTCGGCCGGAGGCGCCAAGCGGCGGACTTCGGCGTGGGGATCTTTATCTGGGGTGTTCCCATCGCCCTCGTCGCGATCTGGCCGAATCAGGTCTTTGTGCTCGTTCTGCTCGCCGTCGTCGGCATCGGCAACACGATCGTCGACGTGTCGGGCATGACCCTGCTGCAGCGGTCGGCGCCGGATGACGTCCTGGCTCGAGTCTTCGGCGTGCTGGAAAGCGTCCTGCTGATCACCGTGGCCCTCGGCGCCATTGCCGCGCCTCTACTACTCAATTGGCTCGGAACGCGCGGCGCGCTGATCGTCGCCGGCGCCCTGCTGCCACTGGTCGTGATTCCTGCCTGGCCGCGGCTGAATGCGATTGACCGGGCTGCGCAGGTTCCGGTCGAGCGGCTCGAGATCCTCCGTGCCAATCCGATCTTTGCGCCCTTGCCCGGGTCGACGCTGGAACAGCTTGCCGGCGCGCTCGACGAGGTGCGTGGCACGGCCGCCGAGGAGATCGTGCGGCAAGGAGAGCCGGGCGACCGCTTCTATCTGATCAAGGAAGGAACACTCGATGTGTACATCGACGGACAGCCCGTGCACTCGCTCGGGCCCGGCGATTCGTTCGGGGAGATCGCCCTGCTCCGGGACGTGCCGCGGACAGCGACCGTGACGGCGCGAACCGAGGCCGCGCTCTATGCGCTCGACCGGCGGCACTTCCTCGCCGCAGTTGCGGGGTTCGGGCCGAGCCTCTCGGCCGCGGAAGGCGTTATCGGGATGCGGCTGGGGACGGGTCGAGCCGGGATCGTCCGGGCCTAGTCTCGAGCGCCGCCTCTGGATACGCCAACGTGCGTGCATCCGCGTCGACGGTCGCGGTGACTCCGAGCGGAATCGTGCACAGGTGGTCGCCGTGGCCGAGCGGGAGGTTGTGCAGGATCGGAACGCCGAGCGGCTCGAGATGAAGTTCGAACACGTCCTCCATCGAGCGGCTGCGGAGCCACGATTCGGGTTGCCGGTACTCCTCGCACTTGTACATCTCGCCGATCACGACGCCTGCGATGCGCTCGAGCTTTCCGGCGTTCCGGAGCTGCGTCAGCATTCCGTCGACGTGCCAGGGCGGGCAGTACACGTCCTCGAAGAAGAGGATCGCGCCGTCGAGCTCGACCTCCCATGGAGTCGCGAGCGTCTCGCGCAGGAGCCAGAGGCAGCCCCCGACGAGCGGGGCGGTTGCCTTGCCGCTGCCGATCGAGCCGATGTACGGATCGTCCGGGCGAGGCGGTATCTCGCCGAGCGGCTCCGGACCGGTCATGGCCCGCAGGAAGCGCTCCTTCGACCAGTCGCCGCGCTTCGGACTGCCCATCCCGGTGAAGCCGGGCCCGTAGAACGTGACGAGGCCGGTGCGCTGGCGGATTGCTACGTGAAGAGCCGTGACGTCGGAGTAGCCGACGAGCGGCTTCGGGTTCTCGGCGATCGTGTCGTAGTCGAGGTGGGGGACGACCTGCGAGGCTCCGTAGCCGCCGCGCAGGAGTTGGACGACGTCGACCTCCGGGTCAGCGAACAGCTGGTTGACGTCGCGTGCGCGAGCCGCAGCGTCGCCCGCGACGAAGTCGTCGCGGGCGTAGACGCCGTCGGCAAGCTTGACGCGGTAGCCGCGCTCTTCGTACCAGCGAACGCTGCGGTCGATCTCGGAGCGCTCCTCGAACGGACTGGACGCGGCGGCTACGCCGATCGTCCCTCCTGGCGGAAGCGGCCGTGCCCTCACAAGCCAGTCCTGGTGTCAGACACCGTGCCGGAAGTGTCTCGGCACGCCGCGGTACCGCTCCCCAGGCGGAACTGCTCCGAACGGCGGGGTGTCAGACACCAATACGGAAGTGTGTCGCAAGTCAGTCGAGTTTTGCCATCACGTGCTTGATCTGCGTGTAGTCCTCGAGCGAATACGCCGACAGGTCCTTGCCGTAGCCGGACTGCTTGAAGCCGCCGTGGGGCATTTCGCTCACCAGCGGGATGTGGTCGTTGATCCACACCGTTCCGAACTGGAGCTTGCGCGCGGCGTTCAGTGCACGCCCGATGTCGCGCGTCCAAACCGAGGCCGCCAGCCCGTAGTTGACGTCGTTCGCCCACGCGAGCGCCTGGTCGTCGTCGGCGAACCGCTGGACGGTCACCACCGGACCGAAGACCTCGCGCTGCACGATCTCGTCTTCCTGGCCCACGTCGACGACGATGGTCGGCTTGACGAAGAAGCCTCGGCTTCCGTTCGACTCGCCGCCCGTGAGGACGGTCGCCTTCTTGGCACGTTCCAGGAAGCCGAGCACGCGCTCCTGCTGGGACTTCGAGATCACAGGTCCCATCTCGATCTCGTCGCCCTCTGCGGGGTCGCCGACGTGGAGCGATTCGACGGCCGGCACGAGCTCCTCGAGCAGCCGGTCGTAGATCTTTGGGCCGGCGACGACACGCGAGGCCGCTGTGCAGTCCTGGCCGGAGTTCCAGTAGCCGCCGATCTTGATCCCTGCTGCGACGGCCACCGGATCCGCGTCGTCGAACACGATCACGGGTGCTTTGCCGCCAAGCTCGAGGTGCACGCGCTTCAGAGTGTCTGCAGCCGTCCGCGCGATGATCTTGCCGGTCTCGACGTCGCCGGTCAGGGACACGAGCCGGACATCCGGGTGCTTGACGATCGCTTCGCCCGCGGGCACGCCGTCTCCAGTCACGACGTTCAGCACGCCGGCCGGCAGGATGTCCGCAGCCAGCTGTGCGAATCTCAGCGTCGTCAGCGGTGTCTGCTCAGAGGGCTTCAGCACCTGGACGTTGCCGGCCGCCAAAGCAGGTGCGAGCTTCCATACAGCCATCATCAACGGGTAGTTCCAGGGCGCGATGCCGCCGACGATCCCGATCGGCTCCCGGCGCAGCCACGAGCTGTAGCCGCGCATGTATTCACCGGCGGATTTCCCCTCGAGCACCCGCGCCGCCCCCGCGAAGAAGCGAATGTTGTCCGAGGCGACCGGCATCTCGTCTCTCGCATACCCCAGGGGCTTGCCCACGTTCTGCGACTCGAGCTCGGCGAGCTCCTCTGCATGCTGATCGAGCGCGTCAGCGAGCTTCAGCAGCATTTCGGCGCGCTCTCCCGGTGTTGTCTCGAGCCATTCCGGCAGGGCCTTCTTCGCGGCTTGCACGGCCCGGTCGACGTCCTCGGCGCTCGAGCGGGGCACCTCGGCGATCGTCTCGCCGGTGGCCGGGTTCAGCACTTCCATGGTCTCGCCGCCGGCGGCGTCGACCCACTCGCCGCCGACGAAATTCTGATGCTTCGAAACGGTGGTGCTCACGGTCTACCTCCTTCGCAGGATCCCCGTGTCGCGCGTCAGGCGCTGCGCGATCGTCACGGGAAGCACGGTCATCACTATGACGAAAAAGACGACGACGTTCACCTGGGGTAGCTGCTGCCCGAGCCGGAGATTCCCGAGGATCCAGATCGGCAGGGTGTTCTGGGCCCCGGCGGTGAAGGTCGTCACGATCACCTCGTCGAACGAGAGCGCGAAGGCCAGCAGCGCTCCGGCCACCAGAGCCGTCGAGATGACAGGAAAGGTGACGAAGCGGAAGGTCTGCCAACCGTCCGCGCCGAGGTCCATCGAGGCCTCGGTCAAGGACGTCTGCGTCCGACGGAGCCGGGCGACGACGTTGTTGTAGACGACGACGATGCAGAAGGTCGAATGGCCGATCACGATCGTCCACAGCGACGGCGTCAGGCCGTGCACAGGATTGTTGTTGAAGAACGAGTTCAACGCGATCCCGGTGACGACGCCCGGCAGCGCGATCGGCAGCACGAGCAGGAACGTGATCGCATCCCGGCCGAAGAAACGAAAGCGGCTGACCGCGGTGGCCGCGGCGGTTCCGAGCACCAGCGCGATTGCGGTGGCGAACCCCGCCGCCTTGAGGGACAGAACGAGTGCAGTGCGGGCTTCCTCGTTGTGCCAGGCCGTGTGGAACCACTTTGTGCTGAACCCGGCGATGGGCCAGCTCTGGATGTTCGAAGAGTTGAATGCGTAGACGCAGATCAGTACGAGTGGGATCCAGAGGAACAAGATCACGAGCAGCGTCCAGAGTCCAAGAGACAGGCGAGCTGCGCGTGTCTCCATCAGAGCGCCTCGAACGCGCCGCTGCGCTTTGCGAGCGCGAGGTAGATCCCCATCACGATCAGCGGCACGGTTGCGTACGCCGCCGCAAACGGGAGATTGTTTGTGAGACCGAGCACGTTGCGGTAAATGACGTTGCCGATGAAGTCGACGTTGCCGACGAGCGAAGGTGTGATGTAGTCACCGAGCGTCAGCGAGAAAGTGAAGATCGAACCGGCGACGACTCCGGGAAGCGCTAGCGGCAGGATGATGCGCCGGAATGTCGTCCAACTTCGCGCACCCATGTCGCGTGAGGCCTCGAGATAGGAGTCGGGGATGCGCTCGAGCGCCGCGTAAACGGGCAGGATCATGAAGGGGAGCCAGATGTACGAGAAGACGATCCACATCGCCGTGTTCGTGAACGCCCAGTTCTGATGCGGAAGGCCGAGGTTCCCGAGCGACCAGTTAAGGACGCCATCCGGGTTGAGGATCAGGCGCCATGCGTAGATCCGCGCCAGGTAGCTCGACCAGAGAGGCAAAAGGACGAGCACGAACAGCAACGTTCGCATCCGCGGTGAGGCGAGCCGGGCCATGAAGTAGGCGAAGGGGAGAGCGATCACCGCGTCGGTGATGGTGACGGCGACAGCCATCCAGATCGTCCGGAACGCGATCTTGCGATAGGTCGGCTCGTGGATGATCGTGTCGAAGTTCGCCCACGTCCATACGTGTGTGAGTTTGCCGGTGAAGGAGTCGATGCTCCAGAACGCCGACACGAACAGGACTGCCAGCGCGGCCAGGTAGAAGACGAGCATCCAGGCGAGCGGAGGCAGCAACAACCCGACTGCGCGCAACCACGGCCGCCGCCAGAGCGCCGCAGAGAGGCGACGGCGGGCCGACCGAGGTCGACCCGCCGTTTCATACGCCTCGGACGTCAACCTTTGATGTCAGTCCAGGCCGCAGACCACTTCGTGTAGTCCATGCAATTGCTCTGGCCGCTGCCGCAGTCCTTGACCGGCGTCTTCCAGAACTTGATCGAGTTGAAGTACGCCGCCGGAGCGTTCGCGTGGTACTGCGCGCAGGCGCCCTTCGACAGCTTGTCCATGATGGCGCACGCCTTGAGGTTGGCGGGCGTCTCGCCGAATGAGATTGCCTGTTGCGCCTGGACCTTCGGAGTGGAGACCCACCTGATCCACAGCACCGCACAGTTCGGATGTTTCGCCTTGGCGGAGATCATCCACGTGTCGGCCCAGCCCGTAGCGCCCTCTACCGGGATCAGGTCCTTCACCGGTGCTTTCGCGGCCTGAAGGGTGATGGTCTGGTAAGGCCACGCGGAGCCGACCGTCGTACTCCCGTTTTTGAAGAGGTCGATCTCGTCGCCCGCGGAAGCCCAGTACTTCTTCACCAGCGGTCGCTGCTTCTTGAGCAAGGCGACCGTCGCATTGAACTGCGCCTGGTTGAGCTCATACGGATCCTTGATTCCAAGCGCAGGCTTGGTCTTCGAGAGATAGAGCGCCGCATCTGCGATCTGAATCGGGTTGTCGGGCACGGTGACTTTGCCCTTGAACTTGGAGCTGTAGAGCACGCCCCAGGTCTTCGGCGCGGGCTTGACCTTCTTCGTGTTGTAGAGCAGCGTGTTCGGCCCCCACTGGAGCGAGATGCCGTAATGCACGCCCTGCACGGTGTTGTGACCCGGTGACTTGAGTTGCGGAATGAAGTTGTTGAAGTCGGGGATCAGCTTCGGATCGATCGCGCGCACGTCCTTGCCAAGGATCAACCGCAAGCTCGCATCGCCGGAAGCCGACACCGCGTCGTACTGGCCCGTCCGCATGAGCGTCACCATCTCGTCGGACGTGTTTCCGACCTTCGTCTTGACTTTGCAGCCAGTCGCCTTCACGAAAGGCTTTACCCACTGCGGCTGCGTGTAGCCGTCCCAGGCGATCAGGTTCAGTGAGCCCTCACCCTTGGCGACCTTGGTGATCATCGATGGACCGGAGCTTCCCGAACTGACTCCCGACGCCGGCACGCACAACGCCGTGGCAAGTGCCGCGACGAGCACGTGAGTTCTGCGAATCCTCCTCATGCTTCTCCTCCTCGTTGGATCTCAAAGGTGTGCTCGGGACGCCACTCGAGGCGCACCCGCCTGCCCCTCGACTCGAGCGCCTCTTGGGAGGACGTCTCGAGGTTCTGCCTGACGACGGTGAGCTCGCCCCCGGAGTCGAGCTCCACGACGTACCTCGTGAACATGCCGACGTAGACTACGTCGCGGATGCGACCCAGCTCGCCGTCGCCGGCCTCATCGAAATGCATCCGGATCTTCTCCGGACGGACGGTGAACTTCCTGCCGTTCCGCTCGAGCACGTTCGAGACGCCGACGAAGCCGGCGACGAACTCGGTGGCGGGACGCTCGTAGACCTCGGCCGGCACACCGATCTGCTCGATCCGGCCCTCGTTGAAGACCGCGAGGCGGTCGCTCATCGTGAGCGCCTCCTCCTGGTCGTGGGTGACGTAGACGAAAGTGATGCCGATGTCGCTGACCTCGCGTTGGATGCGCTTCAACTCGATCTGCATCTCCTGCCGGAGCTTCAGGTCGAGCGCCCCCAGCGGCTCGTCGAGCAAGAGCACGCGTGGGGTATTCACGAGCGAGCGCGCGAGCGCGATGCGCTGACGCTGACCGCCCGAGAGCTGGACGGGCTTGCGATCTCCGAGGCCTGGAAGCCGCACGACCTTCAGGATCTCGTCCACCCGACGTCTGCGCTCCGCACGCGGGACATGCTT
>DASWGR010000009.1:0-1767 GCA_036393535.1 Gaiellaceae bacterium
GATCGTCAGCTCGCTACACGAAGCGCTGCCCGACGTGCACCTGAAGCTCTTCACCGCCAGCGAGATCCACCACATGACGAAGCTCTCCGGGCTCACTCACGAGCAAGTCTTGCGGGAGTTGCAGGAGGCCGGGCTCGGCTCGCTCCCAGGCGGGGGCGCGGAGGTGTTCGCCGACCGCGTGCGACGCCTTGTCGCGCCGGGGAAAGAGCACCCCGACTTCTGGTTCCACACGCACGACACTGCGCACCGGCTCGGAATCCCGACGCACTGCACGATGCTCTACGGGCACGTCGAGACGTATGAGGAGCGGGTCGACCATCTGCTGCGTCTCCGCGAGCAGCAGGACAAGAGCGGCGGCTTTCTCGCCTTCATCCCACTCGCGTTCCATCCGGAGAACACGGTCTTTGAGCGGCGTGGTTGGAAGCACACGACCGGCTCGGATGACTTGAAGATGATCGCGGTGTCCCGGCTCCTGCTCGACAACATCGCGAACATCAAGGCCTACTGGATCATGATGGGCCTGCCGCTCGCGCAGGTCGCCTTGCACTTCGGCGCGAACGACGTGCAGGGGACGGTCGTGCGCGAGCAGATCTTCCACGCCGCGGGTGCGCGCACCGAGACCGAGCAGAAAGTCCCGGAGCTCGTGCGCTTCGTTCGCGACGCGGGCCGGATCCCCGTGCAGCGCGACACTCTCTACAACGAGGTGCGGAGGTGGGACGACTGACCGTCGCGTGCGCACGCGTACACACCTGGAGCAGCGACACGCGGCGTTCCTGGAGCCTGGCCGCGCTCATCGCGGGAGCCTTCGGCGCGGCGTGGGCCGGTGTGGTGATTGCGGCGCAGTCCGATCCCTCGTCGTTGAACTGGCCGCTCATCCTCGTACCGGCGCTTGTCGTCCCGCTGCCGCTGCTCGTGCCGCGTCGCGCCGTTCGAGTGAGTGGCGCAGTCGTCATGGGGATGTGGTGCTTCCTGACTGGCTTCTCGATCGGGTTGTTCTTCATTCCCTGCCTCGTGCTCATGATCCTCGCTGCCAAGAGGGAGGCCGCGTGATCCGAATTGGCCGCATCTCGTACGTGAACATGGCGCCGGTCTTCTACCGGCTCGATGCCGAGGTCGAGGAGTTTCAGGGCGTGCCGACCGAGCTCAACCGCCGCGTGCTCGCCGGCGAGCTCGATCTCGCGCCGATCTCGTCGATCGAGTACGCGCGGAACGCGGATCGCCTGCGGCTGCTGCCGCGGCTGTGCGTCAGCTCGGAAGGTGCTGTGGATTCGATCCAGCTCGTCTCGCGGAAACCGCTCGAGCAGGTGCGCACGGTCGCGGTCACGCCGGAGTCGGCGACCTCGGTCGTGCTGACGAAGGTGTTGCTGCCGGAGGCCGACCACGTGCCACTCGGCGAGGAAGCCGACGCGAAGCTTCTGATCGGCGACGCCGCCCTGAAGTCCGCCTTCGAGGATCCGACCCCGCACTATGACCTCGGCCGCCTCTGGCAGGAGCGCACGGGGCTGCCGATGGTGTTCGCCGTCTGGGCCTGCCCTGAGCCCCTGCAGGCCGGGCTTGCGGAGCTGGAGGACGCTCTCGTCGCCTCGGTGCGGCTGGCGCGGGCCGAGCCGGAGCGACTGGCCTACGAGGCGAGCGATCGCTACGGGTATCCGGCCGGCTTCCTCGCCCGCTACTTCGAGAAGCTGCGCTATCGCTTCGGCCCGCGGGAGCGCGCCGGCCTGATGTCCTTCCTGGAGCTAGCGCACGAAGCCGGCGAGCTCGACGAGG
>DASWGR010000010.1:0-6285 GCA_036393535.1 Gaiellaceae bacterium
GGCCAGCACTCTCCGGCGCCTCACCGCTGCAGCGGTGCCTGCCCCGACCATCAAGCCCGGGCCGCCGACGATCACGATTCCCAACAGGAGTTGAGTCACAGTGGGTCTTCATCGGCGCCGCATACGGCACACTCGACCCCCGCCGGTCAGGCGAACTCGATCACGCTGCGGATGCCGTCCTGCGCCTCCATCAGCTCGAAGCCACGGTTGACGTCGTCCAGCGTGAGCTTGTGCGAGACGAAGGCGTCCACGTCGATGTCGCCGGCGAGGTACATGTCGACGAACTGCGGCACCTGGTCGCGTCCTTTCACGCCGCCGAACGACGAGCCTGCCACCCGGCGACCGGTGATCAAGAAGCGCGGGATGACGTCCAGCGTCTCGCCTTTGCCCGCGACGCCGCACATCGTTGCGAGGCCCCAGCCTATGCGCGCCGACTCGACCGCCTGACGCATGACGTTGACGTTGCCGGTCGCCTCGAACGTGTAGTCGGCGCCGAAACCGTCCGTCATGTCGACGATCTGCTGCACGGCCTCCGGACCGCCGGCGAGCGTGTCGGTCGCGCCCTGCCCCCGTGCGAGCTCGAGCCGGTCCTCCGAGAGGTCGACGGCGATGATTCGTTCGGCGCCTTGGAGACGGCAGCCGGCGACGGCGCCCAGTCCGACCATGCCCGCGCCGAAGACGACGCACGTCGTGCCCGGTGCCACCTTCGCCGTGTTCATCGCGGCGCCGAGTCCGGTCGACAGCCCGCACGCGAACAGGCACGCGCGGTCGAGCGGCGCCTCGGGATCGATCTTCGCGAGCGCGATCTCCGGCATGACTGTGTACTCCGCAAACGTGGACGTCCCCATGAAATGACGGATCGGCTCGCCGTCGCGCGAGAGCCGCGTCGTCCCGTCCGGGAGGTGGCCCTGGTTCTGCTGCTCGCGGATGGCCAGGCAAAGATTGGTGCGGTGATCGCGGCAGTGCTCGCACTCGCGGCACTGCGGCGAGAAGAGCGTGACGACGTGTTCGCCAGGCTCGACATCCGTGACGCCGTCACCGACGCGTTCGATGACGCCCGCACCCTCGTGGCCGAGCACGGTTGGTGAGTAGCCGGACGGGTCGCCGCCTGAAGCGGTGTAGAGGTCGGTGTGGCAGACGCCGCACGCCACGAGCCGGACGAGCACCTCGCCGGCCTTCGGCTCGGCGAGCTCGAGCTCCTGGACCTGCAGCGGAGCGCCGAACTCCTCGAGGACTGCCGCTCGGATCTTCACTGCGCATCGATTGTGACGTGTCCAGGCTCGGAAGCCACTCGCTCGAGCCAGCTGCGCACTGCCGGGTACGGCTCGAGGTCGAAGCCACCTTCGGGCGCGACGTGCGTGTACGCGTAGAGGGCGAGGTCGGCGAGCGTCACGCCGCCTCCGACGAGGTACTCCCTGCTGTCGAGGTGACGTTCCATTGCGGCAAGAGCCCTGTGTCCCGCCGCGGTGCGTTCGGGGAGGCGATCCGCGAACTCGTCCGCGCGACCGGAGTACGCGAGCCAGAATCGGGCCACCGCGATCGCCGGCTCGTGGTCGTATTGCTCGAAGAACATCCATTGCAGCACCTGCGCGCGGTCGTACGCATCCTCTGGAACGAAACGCGTGCCCTCACCGAGGTACCAGAGGATCGCGCCCGATTCCGCGAGCGGCCGACCGTCGTCCAGCACGAGTGTCGGCACGCGCAGCGCTGGGTTCAGCCCGCCCAGCACGTCTCCTCGATTCGAACGGTCGACGACGTCCATCGTGTGCCGCTCGTACGGGATGTCGAGGTGCGCGAGCAGCAGGCGCACCTTGTAGCAGTTGCCCGAGACGGGGCTGTCGTAGAGCAGCACGGTCAGCCCCAGGGAAGTCCGTCCCAGCTCTGCGGGCGTCCGTCTTTCCACTTCGGGAACGGTGCGTATGCCTCAGCCGACGAGCTCGTGTCCGTCTCGACGCCCGCGCCGTGACGGATCGCCAGTTCCGAGCGTGGATAGACGGTCTCCTTGTTCTCGACGCGGGCTCCGGTCATGAAGATGACGCATGGCGCGTCCCCTGTTCCGACGAACGAGTGGTTGGTACCGGGCGGGCAGTGGACGAAATCCCACGCTTTGAGCGCGCGCTCCTCTTCTTCGATCAAGAGCAGGCACTCCCCGGCCAGGACGAGGAAGTCTTCCTGCGCGGACTCGCGGTGGTACCGCCCGCCTGACTGGCCCGGCTGCAGAACGCCGATCGTGAAGCCGACCTGAGCGAAGGAGACGTTGTCGCCCTCGAGGATGAAAGCGTCTCCGAGAACATCGTTCGTCACCCAGCGGCCGTCGCGAACGTTCACGACAAACCAGCCCTCGGTTGCGGGCGCGAGACCGCCTTCGGTCTCTTCGAGCCGTGCTTCTTCAACCATCCGCCGGCTAGGCGGTCGCGAACCGCTTGGCAGCTCGGGCGCGAGCCCGTTCCGCTTCGACCTCGCGATTCTTGGGCGCTGCAGATGTCACGAGCTGCTCGAGCAAGCGCTTCGAAGCCGCGGTGACCTCGTCAACCGCGCGGGCGAAAGCTGCCTCGTTCGCCTGCGACGGCTTCGTGAAGCCGCTGATCTTGCGCACGTACTGGAGTGAGGCGTCGCGGATCTCCTCGTTCGTGGCGGGTGGCTCATAGTTGTAGAGCGTGTGGATGTTTCGGCACATGCCCACATCCTAGGAGTTACCCGAAGGCGAACGTCACGCTCACCGTCGCCTCGATCTTCTGGGTGCCCGGCTCGATCGGGACGCTCGAGTCCTTCGCACCTACTGCCATGGGCATGGCCACCGCTCCGCCGCCTTCGACGATCGCTGTGATCTTGCCGAGCGTCGAGCTCGAGGCGGTCGCCAGTGTCGCCGCCTTTGCGCGGGCATCCGCGACGGCTCCCTTGAGGGCATTGCGGTAGGCGGCGTCCTGATCAGAGGCGAGCAGGTTCGGGCCGAAGACCTGGTTCGCACCTGCTCCGACGGCCGCGTCGACGATGTCGCCCGCGTCGCCGATCTTCCGGACCGTCACGGTGACGGTGTTGGAGGCCGTGTAGCCGACGATCCCATCGCCTTTGTCGTTCAGCCGCGGCGAGAGGGAGACGTCAGAGGTCTGGATGTCGGCTTGGGTCACGCCGGCCTTCTTCAACGCTGCGATGACCCGAGCGACCGCCTGAGAGCTCGCCGCGAGCGCCGCGTTCGCCGTAGCGGCCTGGCTGACCGTGCCGAACGCGAACGAGGCACGATCCGGGGTGACGTTGGCCGAGCCGGTGCCGAGGACGGTGATTCCGCCGGATGACGCATCTGCAGCCGGGGCGCTTCGCGCTCCCGAGGGTTGAAAGATCCCGGCGAACGCAGCGATGGCGACGCCGCCGGCGGCGAGTAGTGCGAGGCGAGCGAGCTTCATTGGACACTCCCTTCGGTTGTCTACGACGAGTACGTCGCAGTTCCCCGCGATCCTCACACGATGTGATCGAATTTCTCCGTGGCGACTTTCGAGGAGCTGCTCGAGCATTGGGACGGCGAGCAGGCAGTCATCCACCGTGACCGCGAGAGCGGAGGCTGGATCTTCATCTGCATGCACTCGACGCAGCTCGGCCCCGCGGCGGGCGGGACGCGGCTGAAGGTCTACGACACTCCCGCTGACGGGCTCCAAGATGCGATGCGCCTCTCTGCGGGAATGACCGCGAAGCTTGCCGTTGCAGATCTGGGGCTCGGCGGCGGCAAGGCCGTGCTCGCGATGCCGAAGATCCCCGAGGGCGACGAGCGAAGCGCGTTGCTGCATCGCTACGGAGACATCGTCGCGTCACTGGGCGGCGGCTTCATCACGAGCTCCGATGTGGGTACGGGAGAGTCCGACATGGACGTGATCGCGGAGAGGACTGAGCACGTGTTCGGCCGCAGCCAGGCGAAAGGTGGCGCCGGCGATCCAGGGCCGTTCACCGCCGTCGGCGTCTTCCATGGGATCAAGGCGAGCCTCGCGCACGTGTTCGGGTCAGGCGAGCTGTCCGGCCGGAAGGTGCTCGTCCAGGGTGTGGGCAGCGTCGGTGCGGCGGTTGCGGAACTGCTCGGCCGCGACGGCGCCGTGGTGCTTGTCGCGGACGTCCACGCAAAGCGAGCGGAGACGATTGCGTCGTCGGTAGGCGGCTCCGCCGTCGAGGCAGACCGGGCGATCGGCACTGAGTGCGATGTCTACGCTCCGTGCGCGCTCGGCGCCACGCTAAGCGCTGAGAGCGTTCCGCAGCTCCGGTGCCGGATCGTCGCCGGCTCCGCGAACAACCAGCTCGCCCGACCCGAAACAGCTGAGCTGCTTGGCGCCGCAGGCATCCTCTACGCGCCTGACTACGTCATCAATGCGGGCGGGGCGATCGCGATCAACTTCCTCGAGCTGAACGGCCGGAGCCGGGCGGAGGTCGATGCAGCCCTCGCGAAGATCGGAGACACGCTGACGGAGATCTACGCGCGGGCCGACACCGAGGGCATCACTACGGCTGCGGCAGCGGATGCACTGGCCGCCTCGCGCTTACGTCAGCCTTAGAGTGCTGTCCGGTCGCGGTCGGGATTCGTTACCGAAGGGAGTAGGGAGGATGTTGAAGGAGTTCCGAGATTTCCTGTTTCGCGGCAACATCGTCGAGCTGGCGGTTGCGTTCGTGATGGGCCTGGCGTTTGCAGCAGTGGTCAACTCGCTCGTGAACGACTTGATCATGCCCGTGATCGCCATGATCATCGGGAAGCCGGACTTCAACAACCTGACCTTCACGATCAACCACGCGCAGTTTCGCTACGGCGCGTTCATCACGAACGTGATCACGTTCGTCGCGATTGCCGCGGCGGTGTTCTTCTTCATCGTCAAGCCGGTGAACATGCTGCTTCAGCGCTTCCGGTCGTCGGCAGAGGAGGGGATGCCCGACGAAGAGCGGCGGCACCAGGAGCTGTTGGCCGCGCTGCGTAGCAGTTCGTCTTAGGCTTCCTGATCGTGCACGCGCCGGCGAAGCTGAGAAAACGCCATCGAGGGCCGATCATCGGCGTGGACGACCGCGGATTCGACGAAGCGCGCGCAACGTTCAACGGGATGATCGAACGGCGCCCGGAGCTGATCGCGCGGCCGCTCGATCTCGCCGACGTCGTCACAGCCGTGTTGTTCGCGCGCGAGGCGGATCTGCCGGTGGCCGTCCGTGGCGGCGGACACGGCGTCGCCGGTCATTGCATCGGCGATGGCAGTCTCGTAGTCGACTTGCGTCTGATGCGCGAGGTGGTCGTCGATCCGGAATCACGGACGGCCAGGTGCGGCGGCGGCGCGCTCTGGGAGGATCTCGACACACCGAGTCAGCGCCACGGCCTCGCGACGCCAGGTGGGACCTTCGGCGACACCGGAATCGCCGGCCTGACCCTGGGCGGCGGTATCGGGCACCTGACGCCCTCGTATGGGCTCACGCTCGACAACCTCCTGCGGGCGACCGTGGTTACGGCCGACGGCAGTGTGGTCTCGGCGAGCGCCGACGAGAATACCGAACTCTTCTGGGCGCTCCGCGGCGGCGGCGGGAACTTTGGCGTCGTGGTCGAGTTCAGGTTCCGGCTGCATCCAGTCGGACTCTTGCTCGGCGGGTCACTGGACTATCTGCTGGAAGATGCACCGGTCGTCCTTCCCGTCTGGCGAGACGTGATGACAAATGCCCCGGACAGTCTCGCGAGCTTCGCGCAGATCTACGGTGATCCCGATACCGGCGAAGGCCTCGTGAACGCCTCGGTTGCCTGGGTCGGCGACCTGGAAGCCGGGCGTGAGGCGATCCGCGAGCTCACCGAGGCACTCTCGCCTGTGAAAAACACCGTCAGGCCGATGTACTACTCCGAGCTGCAGGACATCTATGGACGCATGCCGTTCGGCCTGCGCAACTACTGGTCGGGCCGTTTTCTCGCCGAGCTCTCTGACGAACTGCTCGCTCAGACGAGCGAACAGTTCATCGAGCTGGGAACCACCGGCGGGGTTCTGTTCGAGCCGCTTCACGGCGCTCCGACGCGCGTCGCTTCCGACGCAACGGCTTTTGCCGGAAGAGAGTCGCACTGGAACGCGACTTTCATCAAGGTCTGGACCGACCCGGCTGATGACGAACGCCAGATCGAGACCGCCCGCACCTACTCGAGGTCGCTCACGCCGTGGCAGATCGGCGGCGGCTACCTCAACTACGCCTCAGAGGCGTCGGCGGACGGTCTCGAAACGGAGTTCGGCGCACAGCGCTTCGAACGTCTACGAGCGGTGAAGCGTCAGTACGACCCGACGAACGTCTTCCGGT
>DASWGR010000011.1:0-10167 GCA_036393535.1 Gaiellaceae bacterium
CTCGATCACAGTATCCCTAGCAGCCATTAATCCCCCGCAAAGCTTTGTTAACCCGCAGTAAATCGTCGTCGGCCTGGATGGCTTCGGGCCGGAGTCTATAGGGTCCGGGCCCCTGTTACAAAGTCCGGGCCCTCGTTGCCTCGCCTGAGAACGAGCTACCGGGTGATCTGCCGGACGTAGGCGGCGTTGAAACCCTTGGCATTGGCCGCGGCCTGAGCCCGGTCGGCCTGCGCGCGGGAGTCATAGATCCCGCTGAAGACCACGGAATAACCAGGGTGGAGGCTCGAATAAAGGCTCGAATCCAGGACACCCACCTGCGGCAGGCCAGCCTTGGACGCCGATCGGGCCCGGTCCAGGGCGAGTGCACGCCCGTTCGAGCTCGTGGGAATCGACTCGAGCACGACCGTGTAGCCGCTCTGCCCGGCCGGCCAGGGCGTGAGGGCGCCGGGCCGAGGCCCCGTCGTCGTGGCCGGAGGTGGGACGGTGGGGGTCGACGGAGCGCCGGAGGGGGTACCGCTCGGCACCGATGGCAGGGCGACCGTCGCCGTCTCGGGGGCCGTCGTCGGGGAGTGGGGAGTCCCACCCTGGGTCGCCACGAGCGTGGAGTTCCCGGCGCCGGTGTCGGCGAGGACGATGGCCGCGGTCGCGCCGGCCACTGCGATCAGGAGGAAGAGCAGGACCGGCCAGATCCAGTCGCCTGGGTACCAGGAGAAACGCTGCTGCCACGCCCCGGCGAGCCTGCCGAAGACGCCGCTGGCGGGATAGAGCCGCTGGCCGCACTCGAGGCAGTACTCCTGGTCTGGACCGTACGAGGCACCGCACCGCGGACAGAGTGGCACCTTGCGCGGGCCGGCCGGTGTGCTCATTGTTCCCAGCGCTCGTGCGCGGGTGTGGGCAGGGCCTCGAGCAGCTCGGCTCGGGGCTCCACAGCAGCGGCGTCGGACTGCTGAGCCTGCGTGACCGCGTTCCCACAGACGGCACAGAACTTCGCATCCGCCGCCAGCGCGCTGCCGCATTGCGCGCAGCCGACCACCGGCGGGGTTGCGGCCGCCGGCCGGCCGCAGTTGGCACAGAAGTGCGAGCCCCACACGAGGGGAGCACCGCATGCACACCGGGCCGCGGGCGCCGCACGCCGGACGGAGACAGATGCTGCAAGCAGCGTGTCGAGCTCCTGCAGCCGTTCGTCGACCGCGATCAGCTCGTCGCAGCGCTCGACGAGCAAGTCCTGGCGGAACTGGTCGCGGCGGAACATCTCGAGCATGAGGCCGCCGAGGTCTCGGAGGCGCTCTTCGCGGACGCGAAGCAGCGCGCGCCGCTCCCTCCTGAGCTGCCCTGGATGAGGGAGAGCACGGCGCGGCGGGCCGGCTGACCGCGCGTCTGCGACCACCCGCTCATCCTTGCGGCGGAAGCGTGCAAGCAGCGAAGGCCGCGCCACGTGAGTCAGGGTAACAGCGTGGTGTGATGCCCTAGGGCCGGCGCGAGGCGGCTCTCCGACCGAAGCCGGTCAGGAAGAGGACGAACAGGATCAGTCCGACCGCGCCGATCGCGATCCCGACGATCCACTGTCCGACGAGGGACACGACGATGGCAACGACCGCCAGAGCGAGCACGAGCCCGATCACTACGGCAGGTCGATAACGACGAGGCGCTCCTCGGTCAGCTCGCGCACCGCGTAGTGCGGGCCCTCGCGCGTGTTGCCGGAGTCCTTGACTCCGCCGTAGGGCATCTGGTCGGAACGGAACGTCGGCGCCTCGTTCACGGTGACTCCGCCGAACTCGAGCTCCTGCGCCGCCCGCAGTGCATTGTCGAGGCTGGCAGTGAAGATGCCGGCTTGGAGCCCGTAGCGGGTGCTGTTTGCAAGCTTGATCGCCTCGTCGATGGAGTCGACGGCTGTCACCGTGCAGACTGGTCCGAAGACCTCCTCGCGAGAGACCTCGTCGTCGGGGCCGGGGTTCGCGATCACCGTCGGCCGGATCAACTCGCCTTCCAGCTCGCCGCCGGTGAGCACCTGTCCGCTGCTCGCCTTGATCCACTCGAGGATGCGCTCGCGTGCGCCCTCGTCGATGACGGGGCCGACGTCCGTGTCCTCGTCGGCCGGGTCGCCGATCTTCAGCGCTTCAACCAGAGGAACGAGCTGTTGCACGAACTCGTCGTACGCACCGCGCTCCACGTAGACACGCTGCACTGAGATACAGCTCTGACCCGCAAAGGCGAACGCGTTCTGCGAGACCTTCGTGGCTGCGGTAGAGACGTCCGCGTCGGCCGCGACGATCACCGGCGTCGCGTTCCCGAGCTCGAGGTTCACGCGTTTCTTCGGTGCGCGCTCCTTCAGCTTCCACCCGACGCCGCTCGAGCCCGTGAACGTGATGAGCTTGACGCGTTCGTCCTCGACCAGAACGTCCCCGATCTCGGCTGCCGGGCCGACGAGCACGTTGAGCCAGCCCGGAGGAAGCCCGGCCTCCTCTTCCAACTCAGCGAGGAACAGCGCTGACAGGGGCGTCGCGCTCGCGGGCTTGAGCACGACCGCACAGCCCGCGGCCAGGGCCGGCGCGATCTTGTGGGCGACGAGGTTGAGCGGGAAGTTGAACGGGCTGATCGCGCCCACGACGCCGATCGGGCGGCGCAGGGTAAAGGCGAGCTTCCCTTCGCCCGCCTGCGCGGCGTCCATCGGGACCATCTCACCCACGAGCTTGCGGGCTTCGACCGCGGCGAACGTGTACGTCGACATCGCACGAGCAGCCTCCACGCGCGCGGCCTTCAAGGGCTTCCCTGCTTCGTCGGAGATCAGCCGCGCAGCCTCCTCGTGGCGACGGCCGAGCGCACCCGCGACGCGAACGAGGATCTCGGCCCGCTTGTGGGCCGGCAACGGTTCCCGCATCGCCAGCTCAGCGGCATCGATGGCTCGGCGCGTCTCGTCGGCGCCGCCCTTCGCGACCCGGCCGACGACAGCGCCCGAATAGGGGGACCGCACGTCGAGCCAATCACCGGTCTCGATCCACTCACCGCCGACGAGGAGCTTCCGTTCAGTCGCCGTGGCCGCCATAGTGGAAGCCTATGCCGCCGGAGACTCGTTACGCGAAAAGTGGCGACATCAACATCGCCTACCAGGTCGTCGGCGACGGGACGTTCGACTTGGTCTACGTCCCCGGCTGGGTCTCGAACGTCGAACTCTTCTGGGAAAAGCCAAAGCCGGCGCGCGTCCTCGAGCGCCTGGCGTCGTTCTCCCGACTGATCCTGTTCGACAAGCGCGGGACCGGGATGTCCGACCGCGTCTCGAATGACCGGCTGCCGACGCTCGAGGAGCGGATGGACGACGTGCGCGCCGTTCTCGACGCCGTCGGGTCGGAGAACGCCGCACTGCTTGGGCACTCGGAAGGCAGCAGCATGTCCGTCCTCTTCGCCGCAACATATCCCGAGCGCTCGCGTGCGCTCGTCCTTGTCGGCGCATTCGCGAAACGCCTTCGCACGGACGACTATCCGTGGGCGCCCTCGCTCGAGGAGCGACTCGCGACGATCGAGGAGGTCGAACGCGACTGGGGAGTCGGCCTCGACATCACGGATTACGCGCCGCACGAGGATCCAGCTCTGCTCGAGTGGTATTCGACCTACTTGCGGCGGAGCGCGAGCCCGGGAGCAGCGGCCGCACTCCTGCGCATGAACTCACAGATCGATACCCGGCACATCCTTCCGACCATTCGCGTTCCGACGCTCGTCCTCACCCGGACCGGCGACCGGGACGTCACGGTTGCTGAGGGCCGTTGGCTCGCGTCACAGATCCCCGGCGCGCGCTTCGTCGAACTCCCCGGCGACGAACATCTGCTCTGGGCAGGAGACCAGGACGGCCTGCTCGATGAGATCGAGCAGTTCCTGACTGGCACTCGGTCGACGCCCGACTACGACCGCGTGCTCTCGACCGTCTTGTTTACCGACATCGTGGGCTCCACGGAGCGCGCGCGCGAGCTCGGCGACCGCGGCTGGCACGAGGTGCTCGACGAGCATCATGCTCGTGTTCGCGACGTGCTCGAGCGATACCGCGGGCGCGAGGTGGACACCGCCGGCGACGGCTTCTTCGCCAGCTTCGACGGGCCTGCCCGGGCCATCCGGGCCGCGTGTGCGATCCGGGAAGGCGTGCAGGCACTCGGCATCGAGATCCGTGCAGGGCTCCACACCGGCGAGTGTGAGCTGATGCGCGACAAGATCGGCGGGATCGCCGTCCACACAGGCGCACGCGTTGCGGCTGCGGCTGACCCCGGCGAGGTGCTCGTGTCGAGCACGGTCAAGGACCTTGTCGCGGGCTCCGG
This sequence comes from Gaiellaceae bacterium, assembly GCA_036393535.1. Taxonomy (GTDB): domain Bacteria; phylum Actinomycetota; class Thermoleophilia; order Gaiellales; family Gaiellaceae; genus 3-1-20CM-4-69-9. The sequence goes on from DASWGR010000011.1 coordinate 4,302, forward strand.
AATCGTCTTCGCCGATCGCGGCGCGCGGGAGCTCAAGGGCGTGGGCAGCTGGCGCCTCTACTCTGTCATCGATGTCTGATGCGCTGATCATCGACGCGGTTCGCTCGCCGATCGGCAAGAAGAACGGTTCGCTCGCGTCGATTCGCGGAGACGAGCTCGCGGCCCAGGTGTTGAACCGGCTGGTCGCTCGGCACGACCTGGATCCTGCGGAGATCGAGGACGTCCAGCTCGGCTGCGTGACCCAGATCGGCGAACAGGGCTGGAACCTGGGGCGGATGGTGCCGCTTGTCGCCGGCTGGCCCGAATCGGTCTGCGGCACGACGGTCGACCGTCAGTGCGGCTCGTCCATGCAGACGAACTTCAGCGCGGCGACTGCGATCTCGTCCGGACAGCTCGATCTCGTGGTCTCCGCCGGAGTCGAGATGATGTCGCGTGTCACGATGGGATCGAACGGGGGCGACCTCTCGGACAAGCTGCTCGACCGCTGGGAGATCGTGCCCCAGGGAATCTCCGCCGAAGTGATCGCCGATGAGTGGGGTTTCTCGCGCGAGGAGCTCGACGCTTTTTCCCTCGAGTCGCATCGCCGCGCCGCAGCGGCTGCAGACGAGGGTCGCTTCGACGACGAGATCGTGCCCATCGACCTGACCAACCCGCACACGGGCACCGTCTTCGGCGTGGACGAGACGCCGCGTCGCGACACGTCCGCCGAGGCGCTCGCGGCCCTGAAGCCGGCGTTCCTGCCGGAGGGCAAGGTGACCGCGGGGAACTCTTCGCAGATTTGCGACGGTGCCGCAGCGGTGCTCGTTGCGAGCGAGAGCGCGGCCGGCCGCCTCGGGCTGCGGCCGCGCGCGCGCTTCGTGTCCTTCGGGCTTGCGGGCGTCGATCCGCACCGGATGCTGCACGGAAATCCACAGGCTTGCGAAAAGGCATTGACGCGCGCAGGTCTGACCTGGGACGACATCTCCGTCATCGAGGTGAACGAGGCGTTTGCGTGCGTCGTCTTGCAATTCGCTCGCGATGCGGGTCTCGAGGACCGTTGGGACGACATCAACCCGAACGGCGGCGGCATCTCGCTCGGGCATCCCCTGGGCGCGACGGGCGCACGGATCACTGCGACTCTGCTGAACGAGCTCGAGCGCCGCGATGCGCGCTACGGGATCGGGACGATGTGCATCGGTTTCGGCCAGGCGCTCGCCTGCGTCGTCGAACGCGTCTGATCGTTACTCTCCGCGCGTGGGGGAGATGGCAGGACGCGCAGTTGCGCGGGAACCGAAAGAGATCGTCGCTCGCGGCTACGACGCGATCGCATTGCGCTACGCGGAATGGGCCGGGAAGGTTGATTCGCCCGTCATGGAATGGGTGCGCGATCTCGACGGACGCCTCGACGACGGCGCCGATGTGCTCGAGCTCGGGTGCGGCCGCGGCGTCCCGGCGACCCGCGAGCTGGCCCGTCGCCATCGCGTCACCGGAGTGGACATCTCTGCCGTACAGATCGAGCTCGCGCGGCATCACGTTCCCGAGGCCAGCTTCGTCCACGGCGATGCAATGGAGGTCGAGGTCGCGCCGGCCTCGTTCGATGCGGTCGCGGCGCTGTTCGTCTTCGGACATGTTCCGATCGAGGAACAAACCGGCCTGATCGCCCGCATCGGGCTCTGGCTCCGCGACGGGGGCTTCTTCCTCGGCACGTTCGGCGCGGGAGAGGCCGGGGAGGAGATCACCGCCGACTGGCTGGGCGCACCGATGTTCTTTGCGTCTCTCGGCAGCGAGGCCTATCTACCGCTCCTGCGCGACGCCGGTCTGGAGCCGGTGCGCGACGAGGTCGTCGTGCAGCACGAGCCTGGGCACGGCGACGTCGCGTTTCGCTGGATCCTGGCTCGGGCAGCCGTCTAGTGGAGATCCGCAAAGTCGGCCTCGTCGGTCTCGGCACGATGGGTGCGGGGATAGCTCAGGTCTGCGTGCAGTCCGGGTTCGAAACGGTCGGCCGGGAAGTGAACGATCAGCTCGGTGAGCGCGGCCGCGCGACGATCGAGCGGTATTTGAGCCGGGGCGTCGAGAAGGGCCGTCTCTCGGAAGAGGATCGGGACGCTGCACTCGGGCGTCTGAAGCTGACGACGGACCTCGGCGAGCTCGCGGACTGCGACCTCGTGATCGAAGCCGCGCTCGAAGAGCTCGAGCTCAAGCGTGAGCTGTTCGCCGAGCTCGATCGCGTCACCCGTCCCGACACGATCCTGGCGACGAACACGTCCGCGTTGTCCGTCTCCGAGATCGCCGAAGCGACGGAGCGGCCGCAGCGCGTCGTCGGCATGCACTTCTTCAATCCGGCCCCTGTGCTGCCGCTGGTCGAGATCGTCCGCGGGCGCGAGAGTTCGGACGAGGCGGTCGACGCGGCCTACGCGTGGGCCGAGCAGGCCGGCAAGCAGCCGGTGCGTTGCAACGACACGCCGGGCTTCATCGTCAACCGCATCCTCATTCCCCTGCTGAACGATTGTGTGCGTGTGCTCGACGAAGCGGGAGTCGCCCCGGAAGAGATGGACAAGGCGATGACGAACGGCGCCGGCTGGCCGATGGGCCCGTGTGCCCTGATCGACCTGATCGGTATCGACGTGCACGTCCATGCATCCGAAGCCCTGTACGGGAAGCTCCGCGAGGAACGAATGGCGCCGCCGGAGCGGCTGGTGCGCCTCCAACAGGAGGGTGCGCTCGGCCGGAAGACCGGCCGCGGCTTCTACGAGTACTAGTTAGGCCGCGAGCTGCTCGGGCAGCTCGATCTCGACCACTGGCAGGTGGGGATGCCGCCTGTGCGCGTCGCGCCAGATCTCTTCGGCTCTCTCCGCGTGCAGGGTCTCGAGCGCGACCGCGTGCATCGTCGCGACGGACGCGAGTTCGACCAGGCGCTCGACATCTGCGTGGTGGAGTTGGGCCGCAACGCTGGCGAGCGCGTCGAGCCGTGCCACGAGTAGCTGTGACGTGCGTTCGGAACGGGTGAGTTCGGTCACGTCCTGCATCTTCCTGGCCGCATCGGACGGTCCTCCCCTAAGGCAGGCTCAGGCGGGCCCAAACATTGGCGAGCAGGCGGTCGACCTCGGGCCGGCCGAGCGACGCTCCGAAGTTGAGCGCTCCCGCTGCAAAGACCTTTGCACCCGCCGGCGTCTCGTAATACGTCATCTCCGCAGATCGTCCGGGCCCGAGCAGCTCGGGAATGTGCGCCAGCACCTGGAGGCCGTGCGGCGACTCGGACGTTCGTGCGTCGATCTCGATCCCGTAGCGGCCGAACACGTCCCCGTCGACGAGGCCGGTGCCGTCGAATGCCCACGGCGCCGCGACCGCACCCGTAACGGTGTAGCCGGCCTGCCGCTGTCCGTGATCCGATCCGACGTACTGAACTCCCACGATGCGCGACTCGGGCCGCCCGAGCTTCCGCCACAGGCCGCGCCGTACGAGCTGCTGCCCGACGCGATCGACGCGGCGGTAGAGGTTGTTCGCAGCGAGAAAGGCGAGGTTCCCGCCGGCGTTGCGGTAGTGCTCGATCACGTCGTACGCATGTCGCGTGACGTACTCCTCGTGTCCGGGAAAGACGACGAGGTCATAGCGCCGCGCGAGCTCCTCACCGCTACTGACCGCACCGAGGTCGTCGTCCGAGAGGAAATCCACCGTCCTGCCGGTCCGGTTGAGCCACGCGACGAACTCCAGGTCCCAGTCGTGGAAGCGAAAGGGCACTCCGAAGTCGAGAAACGGCCGCTGCAGGTCGACGCTGCGGTGGCGTCCGGTGACGTACCAGGAATCGCCCCAACCGTCGCCGTCGGCGTCGGCGAAGTTGTATGCGGCCCACGTGTTGGTGGCGAGGACGACGGCCACACGGTTCGTGCCCAGTCTGCGCGGCCGGACGATGAATGGCGCATACCCGACCCTGCCGTCGGCTGCGGTTGCGCGCAGGAAGTAGAGACCGCTTGGCCAATCGCCCGCGCGCAGGACGCGGAGCAGCGCAGGACCGTCGCGGTGCGCGCGCCAGTCCACGCGAATCGGACCGGTCTTGGCGAGCCCGCTGGTCTTGACGTCCTGCTCGCTCGGCCGTCCCGGAGATTGATACGCAAAGACCTGCAGCCGCAGCAGGCGCGCGTCGGTCGCGAGCCGGAGCTCGGCCGACTCGCCTGGTGCGTAGCTGCGCTTCGTAAAACCGGCATCGATTCCCTGGACACGCACCACCGGTGCGTCCTGCCGTCCACTCGGGCCGTAACCGCCGTAGACGCGCGTGCCGGCCTTGAGACGCATCACGTACGTGCGCGGTTGCGTGGTCGGTGACGGCCGCCACGTGAGCGTGCGCGCACCGGAGGCGAACTGCCTCGCCTTCCGCCACACGATCGTCGTCCCGCCTTTGCCTGCCCGCACCATGTTCGTCGCAACGACCTCCAGTCGCACGGTCGCGGGGCGCAGGAGCCGGAAGTGGACGAACGCCGCGTCGCGGAAACCGTCCCGGTTGGGGCTCACCGTCGTCAGGCGGCGCCCGTCGCCGAGATAGGGGGTGGACCCGTTCGTCACGCGGAGGTCGAGCAGCGCCGGCCCGGGTGCCGTGAGCGCCGCCGCTGCAGCGAGGACGAGGGGCGTCACCGCCTTACAATCTCCTTACTTTCCAATGATGCAGGGCACAATTGAAGCGTCGATACTGACTAGCGATGAGGCGACTCCTCACCTTTGCCATGCTCGTAGCGCTGGCGCTGCCGGCGGCTTCGGCTGCGCGCAGCCAGGGTGCCAGCGACGGCACGCTATCCGTGCGCGACGGGCGCGGCTCGATCACGATCTCGGGGCGAGGCGGCGTGATCGGGAGCTTTGCTCAGGGCAGGGTGACGATCAACGACCCGGTCGACGGCGACGGCACGGGGCCGATCGTGACCGGGGACGAATGGTCGAAGGACCGCGACGCGACGACGACTACCTGGGGCGGCACGAAGGTGCGCTTCCGGATCATCGGTGGGTCATTCCGGATCGTTGTCAAGGGACGGGGTATCAACCTCTCGCTCGTGGGCACGGGGAAAGTGACGCTCAGCGGAGCAGGTACCGACGACGACGGGTCGTATTCCGTGAACGGTGGGGAGTACCTCGCGGTGCCGGGGTTCTCGCTCCCCTTCCAACTGTCTGCCGCCACTCCTTAGGGGCATCCTCTTGAGCGCCAGCACGCAGTCAGTGCTCGTCGTCGAGGACGAAGCGTCGATCGCGTCCTTCGTCTCGCTCTATCTGAAGAACGCTGGTTACGAGGTTCGGACTGCGTCGAACGGTACCGACGCGCTCGCGTCTGCGCAGAGCGAGCAGCCGTCTCTGATCGTGCTCGATCTGATGCTGCCGGACATCGACGGCATCGAGATCTGCCGCCGCCTCCGCCAGAAGTCCGACGTGCCGATCCTGATGCTGACCGCGCGCGACGAGGACGTCGACAAGATCATCGGGCTCGAGGTCGGCGCCGACGACTACATGACGAAGCCGTTCAACCCGCGCGAGCTCGTCGCGCGCGTGAAGTCGATCCTCCGCCGCTCGACTCCCGACCGGAGGAAGGAGCCGGAGAGCGCAGTCCTGCAACACGGCCAGCTGGTCATCGACGCCGGCCGGCGTGAGGTGAAGGTCGGCGATGACGAAGTGCAGCTCGCGCCGAAGGAGTTCGACCTCCTGTGGGAATTGCTCGATCATCGCGGGCTCGTGCTCACGCGTGACCAGCTGCTCGAACGCGTCTGGGGGTACACCTTCGCCGGAGACACGCGGACCGTGGACGTCCACGTGCGCCAGTTGCGACGGAAGCTCGGCGAGGCCTCGCCGATCGTGACCGTGTGGGGGGTCGGCTACAAGGTCGGGCCCACGCCGGCTGCAGTCAAGGCCTAGC
>DASWGR010000012.1:0-13876 GCA_036393535.1 Gaiellaceae bacterium
ATACAGGCTGCCTCTTGAAACTTGACAGGCGCCAGGTGACTGGTATAGCGTCCTGCCTAATAGCGAAACATAGTGTTTCGCAAAATAAGGAGAGGCCGTGGCCATCGCATCCACCCCCACCGTGAGTCCGATCGCGTTGCGTGCAGATGAAGGCGAGGCGATCTGGTCGTTCGGAGTCCTCGCCACGATCAAAGCTTCGAGCGAGACGACCGCCGGTCGAGTCGCCGTGATCGAACACCTCGCTCCACAGGGCGCCGGCTCGCCGCTGCACGTGCACCACCGGGAGGACGAGTGGTTCTACGTCACCGAGGGCGCTCTCACGTTCTGGGTCGGGGGCGAGGTAATCGAGGCACACGCCGGCTCGTTTGTCTACGGACCGCGTGACATCCCTCACACTTTCCTCGTCAGCTCCCCGCAAGCCCGCTTCTTGCTCGTCGCCGAGCCCGCGGGCTTCGAGGGCTTCCTGCGCGCAATGGGTCAGCCTGCCCCGACCCGGACGATGCCCCCGCCCGCGGCACCCCCGTCAGATCTCGCGCCGCTCGTCGCCGCCGCGGCCGAGTACGGCATCGAGATCCTCGGCCCGCCCGGCATCCCCTCCTGAGTGGACCCTCGCTAGCTCTAGGAGAGGTCGCGCGTCCAGGCCAGGTCGAGCGCCCGTAGCGGCAGCACGACGCTGCGGTGAGACCCTACGAGCAGGACCTTCTGCTCCTGCGCGACGGCGAGCCAGCCCTCGTCGCTCGACCACGCAACCGAGACGAGCAGGCCGAAGCGCCGAACGCGCGGGAGGTCTCGCCGGCGCGCGTCGTAGACGCGTACCCCGTTCGCCGTTCCCAGCACCACGTAGTTTCCGCGTGGACTTCCTCGCAGCTCGATCACGGGGGACGGCACATGCGGCTTGAGCGCGACGATCCGCAGGCCCGAGAACACGGCGAGCACCGTGTGCGACCCAGTTGACGCGACCACCGCGAAACGGGTGGGACTGAGCCAGGCGACTCTGCTCGCGCGCCACCCTGATGTTCCTCGGAGCGTGGGCTGTCCTTCGAGGGCATCGGCGAGCTGGGTCCGGCTCCGCAACACCTGCGCCCGGCCGGTGCGCGGGAACTGCACGATCGCCCCGCGGCGGATGTATGTCATCGAGCCGTCAGGTCTCCAGGCCGGGGCGCAGCCGCCGATCATCGGTAGCGACGGTCCGGTGCTTGCGCTCACGATGACGCGTCGATGCTCGTCGCAGCGGGCAGCGAGCGGTGTGTTGCGAGGCCAGAGCGACCAACCCGGAGGCGCGGACGCCGGCGACACGAGAGCCCGGCAGCCTCCACCACGCGGCGCCGGCGCGGCTGCAAGCGACGGCAGACGCAACGCGTGCAACCGGCACGCCTCATCGACGAAGTAGAGCACGCCGGTGACGCTTTCCGTCCGCAGTCGCGCGGCGAGCCCGTCGCGATCTGGCAGGTGAACGTCGCGCACCGTCACGACGTTCTTTGTCTTCGCACGCGAGAGGGACTTGCCGATGGAGTCGACAAGGGCAGCTCCGACGACACCGATCGCGAGCAAGGCGAGCACAATCGTCCCGAGACGCGGCCGTCTTCTCATGGCCACGGCCAGTCCGTGCCAACCGCGAGCGGCTGCTCGGCCACCGCGCTTGCACGTGCAGCGATGCCGGTCGCGACCGCGCGCCGGTCATCGTCGAGCGTCGGACCGGCCGGCCCTGCGCCTGTACATGCGGAGACAAACGCGGTGAGCTCGGCGACGTAGGCGGCCGCGGAGCGTGCGCGGTAGTCCGGCGGGAACCGCGCGGCATCGGAGCGGTTGATCAACTCCGCCGTCCCGTCGCCCGGCCCGCGGACGAAGACGGAGCCTTCGCTCCCGACGATTCACAGCGGATGTCGTGCCCGAACGACGACGTTCGTGACACGTGCGTGACCGCAATGCCGCCGGCTGCGAAGCGGATCGTCACGAGCCCGTTATCGAGATCGCCGAGACGTATCAGCACCGGGTAGACGAGCGCCTGCCGTGCGACCGAGACCTCGACGGGCTCGTCATGAATCCTCCATCCCACCCGGGAACATCGGCGGCTCGGGCCGCGTGCGCGCGGGGGTGCCTCCGTCCCGGGCGAGAGTCAGGTCACTCTGGGCACGTGTGCGCGTCGTCATACCGGCCGCCCATTCTGGACATGAAATCGTTTGCGATCAAGGTGAGAAGCCGCGTTTGGGGCTACGCGCGCCGAGCTCGTCTTGCTCCTGAACTTGCTGAATGCTCTGAGCCAGTCGATTCAGGCGTGCGCCGCGACTTCACGGACTTCAACATCCTCGAGCGTGACCGCATCGGGAATCATCGACGGCACCTGCTCGCTCACGAGTTTCGCAGAGTCCTCTGAATCAAAGATGATCATCGACAGTCCGTTGTTGTCCTTCCGCGTCCAGTAGCCCGCGACAAAGCCGGGGGACTGCGATACCCCAGGTACGACTCGCTCGCGCAGATGGCTGTCGGCGGCCTCGGAGTCGTTGATTTTGACCTTGACGACGACGGCATGCATGCTGGACTCCTTTTGTCGCTGGATTGGCAGGCGGCAGACTAGTCGAAAGGGGGGCCCTCAGGGAGTCGTCACTAAGGCGAAGTTCGAGCCTGCTCGTACGCCCCGCGGGCCGCCTGGACGGCTTCGACCTCCGAAACCTCGGCGACCGGCACGTCCCACCAGCTGTCGTAGTCCGGCACTCCCTCATAGCGATCGACCTCGATTGCGAGCACGACCGTCGAGTCGGCGCCCTTCGCAGCCTCCAGCCCACTCCGAAGCTCGTCGACCGTTTCGCACCGGATGACTTTGGCGCCAAGCGACTCCGCATTCGTGGCCAGGTCGATCGGAAGCACGGGCGCCGGCGAAGTGTCGCTGTCCACGCCGAGCGAGCCGTTCTGCCGGTAGCGGTACAGCGTGCCGAAGCCGTCTGTGCCGAGGGAGCGTGAGAGGCTCCCGATCGAGTTGAACCCGTGGTTGTCGACGAGAACGATCGTCAGCTTCAGGCCTTCCTGAATCGACGTCACGATCTCACTCGAGAGCATGAGGTAGGAGCCGTCCCCGACCATGACGTACACCTCGCGCTCGGGCGCGGCCAGCTTCACGCCGAGCCCGCCGGCGATCTCGTAGCCCATGCACGAGTAGCCGTACTCGACGTGGTAACCCTTGGGATCGCGCGTGCGCCAGAGCTTATGCAGGTCGCCGGGCATCGATCCCGCCGCGCAGACGACGACGTCCGAAGGCTGAGCGGCGGCGTTCACGGCGCCAATCACTTCGCTCTGAGCGGGCAACGGTTGGTGACCAAGCTTGTACAAGTGTGCGACCTCTTCGTCCCACTCCTTGTTCAGCCGCGCAGCCAACTCCCGGTACTCCGGCTCGACCTGATCTCCCTCTAGCGCAGCCGCGAGCCGCTCGAGCGTGACACGCGCATCGGCCACGAGCGCGACTCCGTCCAGCTTTGCTGCGTCGAAGTCCGCGACGTTCACGTTGACGTAACGCACGTCGGGATTCCGGAACGCGGTCTTCGAAGCAGTTGTGAAGTCGGACCAGCGGGTGCCGATGCCGATCACGACGTCCGCGTCCGCAGCGATCCGGTTCGCCGCAAACGTGCCGGTCACGCCGACGGCACCGAGCGAGGCGGGATGGTCGTACGGAAGCGAGCCCTTCCCGGCCTGCGTCTCCGCGACCGGGATTCCGGTCTGCTCGACGAATGCACGCAGCACGTCGGTTGCCTCCGAATAGATCACGCCGCCGCCCGCCACGATCAACGGGCGCTTCGCGCTGCGAATTAGCGCAGCCGCCTCGCCCAGCAGACCTGCGTCGGGCTCCGGTCTCGTCACGTGCCAGATGCGCCGCGCGAGAAACTCCTCCGGAAAGTCGTAGGCCTCGGCCTGCACGTCCTGCGGGAAGGCAAGAGTCACCGCTCCGGTCTCCGCCTGGTTCACGAGCACCCGCATCGCCGACAGCGCTGCCGGGATGAGCTGCTCGGGCCGCTCGATTCGATCGAAGTACCGCGACACGGGCTGCAACGCATCGTTGACGGAGACGTCGCCGCGTGAGGGCACCTCGAGCTGCTGCAAGACCGGATCGGGCCGGCGCGAGGCGAAGACGTCGCCGGGTAGCAGCAGCACGGGCAGGCGGTTGACGGTGGCGAGGGCGGCGCCGGTGACGAGGTTCGTCGCCCCCGGCCCGATCGACGTCGTACACGCCAGCGTCGCGAGTCGGTTCTTCATCCGCGCAAAGCCGGACGCGGCATGCACCATCGCCTGCTCGTTGCGGGCTTGGTAGTAGGTGAGCAGGTCCGGGTGCTGGTAGAGCGCCTGCCCGATACCGGCGACATTGCCGTGCCCGAAGATGCCGAAGCATCCCTCGAAGAAACGCTGCTCGGCCCCGTCCCGCTCGACGTGTTGGGCGGCGAGAAAGCGGACGAGAGCCTGGGCGGCCGTTATTCGCGGCATGGGATAACTCTGTCAAAAAAGGTACGGTCGCCCCATGGCGGTCACGATCCGTACGCTCGAGAACTTCATCGGCGGCGACTGGGTCGCCTCGACCGGAGAGAGCGCCCGTGCCGTCGTCTCGCCGGTCACCGGCGAGACGCTCGCCGAGGCACCGGACGCGAGCGCCGAGGACATCGGCCGGGCGGTGGCGGCGGCCCGGGCGGCCCAGCCCAAGTGGGCTGCGCTCTCAGCCTGGGAACGCGCCAAGGTCTGTCACGCAATCGCCGACCTGATCGACGAGCGGCGCGAGGACTTCGCACGCGAGCTATCCCTCGAACAGGGAAAGCCTTACGCCGCGGAGGCGGTCGGCGACATCGACGAGACGGCCGAGAACTTCCGCATCGCAGCGGAGGACGTGAAACGGCTGGAGACGGCGATCATCCCCTCCCAGGATCCGAACAAGCGGATCCTCACCTTTCGCAAGCCGAACGGCGTCTACGCGGGCATCACCCCGTGGAACTTCCCCACGCTCATTCCCGTCGAGCTGATCGCGCCAGGCATCGCCGTCGGCAACACGATCGTGATGAAGCCCTCGGAATGGACCCCGATCGCGATGGCGAACTTCATGCAGATCATGGCGGACGCCGGTTTGCCGGACGGCGTCGTGAACGTGATCTACGGCGGCGGTGACGTCGGCGAGGGCCTCGTCACGCATCCGGACGTCGACTGCGTCGGCTTCGTCGGGTCGCATCCCACCGCCGAGAAGATCGTCCGCGCCGTGGGACTCAAGCGCTCCTTGATCGAAGCGAGCGGCAACGGACCCGTCGTCGTCTGCGAGGACGCCGACCTCGAGCGCGCCGCACTGGGCGCCGTCTTCGGCGGCTTCTTCTGCGCGGGGCAGGTGTGCTGTGCGACGGAGCGCGTCCTCGTGCACGAGGGCGTCCACGACTCCTTCCTCGATGAGGTCTTGAAAGCGGCCGCGTCGTGGCGGCTCGGCGATCCGTTCGACGACTCGACCCTCGTCGGCCCGATGAACAACGAGCCGACTGCCGCCAAGATGGATCGGCATCTGGAAGACGCCGTGGACAAGGGCGCAACCGTCGTCCTCGGTGGTTCGCGCGCAAGCAACCGCCCGACCCGTCTGTACTACGAGCCGACGGTCGTCACGGACGTCGGCGTCGACACGCTCATCAACCAGCAGGAGACGTTCGGCCCGATCGTCCCGCTCATCCGCGTCCGGTCGGACGATGAGGCGCTCGCCGTCGCGAACGACTCGCACCTCGGGCTACAGGCGGCCGTCTATACGTCGAGCCTGAAACGCGCATTCCGGTACGTCGACAACCTGCGCGTCGGCAACGTCGTCGTCAACGACTCGACCGACTACTGGGAAGCGCACGAGCCGTTCGGAGGCGCGTCAGGCACGCAAAGCGGCTGGGGGCGCATCGGCGGGCGGTACACGATGCTGGACATGAGCGACCTCAAGACCGTGGTGCTCGACGTCGGAGGCCTTGAGTAGGCAACTCGAAGTAGGCGTCGTCGGGCTGGGCCGTATCGGCACGCACCACGTACAGACCCTCCTTGCGCTCGACGGTGTGTCGGTGTCCGTAGCCGACGCAGACCTTCAGCGTGCCCGGCGAGTCGCGAACGAGCTCGACGTCCGGGCCGTGGCAACGCCCGAAGAGTTGCTGGAAGCAGGCGTGGAGGCGCTCGTGATCGCAACGTCGACGCCGAGCCATGCGCCGCTTCTCCAGTTGGCCGCCACGTCAGCGGCGGCAGCGTTCTGCGAGAAGCCGGTCGCACTCGACCTCGCAACCCTCGACCGGGTGCGTGGCGTAGTCGACCGCGCCGGCATCGTCGTGCAGGTCGGTTTCCAGCGTCGCTTCGATCCGGGCTACAAGGCAGCGCACGAAGCCGTCGCTGCCGGCGGCGTCGGCCGGATCCTCGTCATGCGCGCCGCTACACACGACCCGTTCCCGCCTCCCGCGGAGTACATCGCGGCCTCCGGCGGCATCTTCTCCGATCTCCACATCCACGACTTCGACGCCGTCCGCTTCGTAAGCGGCGAAGAGATCACAGAGGTCTATGCGGACGGCGCCGCCCTGGACGCGCCGTGGGTGAACGAGCTCGACGACGTCGACGTCGCGGCGGCCATCCTGCAGCTGTCGGGCGGCGGCCTCGTGCTCGTCTCGGGGACGCGCCGCGATCCACTCGGTTACGACGTGCGGCTCGAAGTCTTCGGAACCGGCGACAGCATCGTCGTCGGTCAGGACACTCGCAGCCCGATTCGTTCGGTCGAGCCCGACGCCAAGCCGAGGCGAGGCTCGGCCTACCGGGACTTCTGGGATCGATTCGAGCCCGCGTACCGGAATGAGCTCGCCGCCTTCGTCGAGACCGTCCGCACCGGCGCGACCAGCCCTTGCTCGCTGGAGGAGGCCCGTGCCGCCCTCACCGTTGCTCTGGCCGCCGAGCGGTCGCGGGCCGAGCGCCGTCCCGTCTCGATCGAGGAGGTTGGACTGGCACAAGCCCCCCAAAAGGGTTGAGAATCGCCACAGCTACTCAACCGGGGAAAGGAGAGGCATGGACAAGGACTTCATCGACGAGGAGCTCACCCAGCTCACACGGCGCGGCTTGTTCCTCAAGGGAGGCGCCGCAGCAGCAGGCCTCACGGTGCTCGGCTCGCCGACCGCAGCGGCGTTCGCGGCGGGCACTGCTACGAACATCAAGGTGGCGGTCGTCACGCACGGCGACACCGGGTCCTTTTGGTCGGTCTTCAAGAAAGGCGTCGATCAGGCCGCGAAGGATCTGAAGTCGCGCGGCGTGAGCGTCACGCAGATCTACGCGAACAACGACGTGCCGAAGCAGGTCGCGGGAATCAACGCCGCCGTCGCGGGAGGCGCCAAGGTGATTGCGACTTCGGTGCCCGACGCAAGTGCACTCAAGGACCCGCTGCGCAAGGCAGCCGCGAAGGGGATCGAGATCATCACGGTTAACTCGGGCCTCGGCGCATTCGATTCCCTGCCGACGTACGAAGTTCACGTCGGGCAAACGGAGGACGTCGCCGGGAAGGGCGCCGGCAAGCAGTTCAAGAAGGTCGGCGCGAAGAAAGTGCTGATCGTCATCCACGAGTCGAGCAACTCCGGGCTCCAGCAGCGTGCGTCGGGCGTCAAGTCGGTCATGGGCGCGAGCAACGTCAAGGTTCTGACGATCCCGAACGCGAAGTCCGACATTCCCGGAACGAAGGCGAAGGTGAAGGCAGCCTTCAATGCGGACAAGAGCCTCGACAGTTTCCTGGGGCTCGACCCGGACGTGACGATCCCGTGCCTCTCTTCGGTTCCGAAGGGCACGAAGGTCGGAACGTTCGACGTGGGCGGCTCGATCAAGGAGATCCAGGCCGGCAGGATGCTGTTCGCGATCGACCAGCAGCAGTACCTGCAGGGCTACCTGCCGGTCGTCTTCGCCGTTCTGTTCGTGACGAACCTCAACACCGTCGGAAACGGTGCGCCGGTGCTGACCGGCCCCGGCATCATCAACAAGGCGAATGCGGCCAAGGTCGCCGCACTCGCAAAGAAGGGCACTCGCTAGGAACTGTCAGGGGGCAGCCCTCGCGGGCTGCCCCCTGACCAACTGAAGATCGAGATGGCCGAGACCGCAGCTCCGCAAGTCGCCCCGGACGAACGCCTCGTACGGGTCGGGCCGCTCGCCCGAGTGCTCACCCGGCCGGACATCGGAGCGTTCCTCGGGGCGGTCGCGGTCTTCCTCGCATTCGGGTACTTCGCCCGGTCGGTGAACTGGATCGGCGACCCTGGGATCGCGGCCGGCTGGACCGACCAGGCAGCGCAGTACGGGATCGTCGCGGTTCCGGTGGCTTTGCTGATGATCGGCGGCGAGTTCGATCTCTCCGCCGGCGTGATGATCGGGAGCTCCGGCCTCCTGCTCGGCTACCTCACGACCTTCCAGGACATGAACGTCTGGCCTGCGATGTTGCTCGTGCTGTTGTTCGGCCTCGTGATCGGCTTTATCAACGGTCTCGCGGTGATCAAGACAAAGCTGCCGAGCTTCATCGTGACGCTCGCGACCTTCTTCGTCCTGCAAGGTGTCAACGCAGCCGGCACGCTGAAACTGACAGGCCAGACGGCGATCCAGGACATCGACACGGCCAGCGGATTCAACTCGGCTCGGAAGTTCTTCGCGGGCGACCTGACCCATTACGACTTCAAGGTCAAGGTGCTGTGGTGGATCGGAATCACGCTCGTCGGGGCGTGGCTGCTGGCCAAGACGCGCTTCGGCAACTGGATCTACAGCGCGGGCGGCGAGCCCAACGCTGCGCGCAACGTCGGTGTGCCGGTCGCGCGCACGAAGATCGCGCTGTTCATGATGACGTCAGGCGTGGCCGCGCTGATGGGCATCATCGAGGCCCTCGAGCTGAGATCGATGCAGGCGAAGGAAGGCATCGGCCTCGAATTCATCTTCATCATCTGCGCCGTCGTCGGCGGCTGCCTACTGACCGGCGGCTTCGGCTCGGTGATCGGCACCTTGTTCGGCGCAGCCATGCTCGGCATGGTCCAGCTCGGGATCATCGATGCGCAGTGGGACAGCAACTGGACCTTCACCTTCCAGGGTGGGATCCTTTTCGCAGCGGTGATGCTCAACACGTTGATACGAAGTCGCGCTCAGAAAGCGAGATGACGATGGCGCACCTTCTCGAGGCGGACCACATCTCCAAGTACTACGGGAACATCGTTGCGCTGAACGACATCTCCGCGCATGTAAATGCGGGCGAGGTCACGTGCATCCTCGGTGACAACGGCGCGGGAAAGTCGAGCTTCATCAAGATCCTCTCCGGGGTTCACCAGGCCGACAAGGGCCGACTGATCGTCGAGGGTGAGGAGGTTCACTTCACCTCGCCGCGCGACGCGCGCGCGGCAGGCATCGCGACGGTCTACCAGGACCTCGCCATGGTCCCGCTGATGTCGATCTGGCGGAACTTCTTCCTCGGGGCCGAGCCGCGAAAGGGCGTCGGGCCGCTGCAATGGTTCGACTCGGGCAAGGCCAAGGGCATCGTCCGCCGGGAGCTGAGCGCGATGGGAATCGACATCCGCGATCCTGACCAGGCGGTCGGCACGCTTTCGGGCGGGGAGCGCCAGTCGGTCGCGATCGCACGCGCGGTCTATTTTGGGGCGCGTGTGCTGATCCTGGACGAGCCAACGTCGGCGCTGGGCGTCAAGCAGGCGGGCGTCGTCCTCAAGTACATCCTGCAGGCACGCGAGCGGGGCGTCGCCGTGATCTTCATCACGCACAACCCTCACCATGCGTATCCCGTGGGCGACCGTTTCGTGATCCTGAACCGCGGCCAGAGCCTCGGCGCGTTCGAGAAGTCGCAGATCGACCGGCAGGAGCTCGTGCGCCTGATGGCCGGCGGCAAGGAACTGGCCGAGCTCGAGCACGAGCTCGAAGCGATCAAGGTCGAGGTCTAGCCCGACCGATTAGGTGACGCTGGGTTCCACTGCGTCGGCAGTGAGCGCCTGCGTCGCTGCGGCCGCCGTCGCAGGACGGCCGAAGTGGAAGCCCTGCGCACCGTGGCAGCCGAGCTCCCGCACGATGCCCTGCTGAGCGACGCGCTCGATCCCCTCGGCCACGAGTTGCAGACCGAGAGCCTTCCCCAGGCCGACGATTCCCTCGAGGAGCGCGAGATCCTCTGCGCCGCTGTCGATCTTGGCGGTGAAGCTGCGGTCGATCTTCACGATGTCGACCGGGAGGCGCTGGAGATAGGCGAGCGACGCGTAGCCCGTCCCGAAGTCGTCGAGGGCGAGCTTGACGCCTCGGTCCTTCAGCATTGCGAGTTGATGCTCAGCGCGCTCGCCGCTCGCGACGAGGACGCTCTCCGTCAGCTCGAGCGTCAGGAGGTGTGGCGGCAAGGCGGCTCGACGCAACGCATTGTCGACGTGCTCGAGGAACTCCGGGTGCTGGAGCTGCCGCGCGGAGACGTTGACGGCGATCTCGAGATCGCGGCCGAGCACCTCTCGCAGGCGCGACGCGTAGAAGCAGGCTTCCAGCAGGACCCAACGGCCGATCTGCACGATCAGCCCTGACTCCTCTGCAAGCGGGATGAAGTCGAGCGGCGCAATCTCCCCAAGCGTCGGGTGCTGCCAGCGCAGCAACGCCTCGAGCCCGACGACCTCGAAGGAATCGAGGTTGACGACCGGCTGGTAAGCAAGGCTGAACTGTTCTTCGGCGATCGCCTCCCGCATCTCGGCGATCCGCTTGAAGCGGTTCAGGGCTGTCTGATCGAGCTCGTCGTCGTAGAACGCGTAGTCCGCGTCCCCGTTCGACTTCGCCCGGTACATCGCCGCGTCAGCCTGCTTGAGCAGCTCGGCCCCGGAACTGCCGAGCGCGATACCGATACTTGCGGTCAACGAAAGGTGTCGTCCTGCGACCTCGATCGGAGCCGTGATTTGCTCGAGCAGGCGTTCCGCGACGATGGCCGGCTCCGCCGGCTCATGGACCGAAGTTAGGAGCACAGCGAACTCATCACCGCCGAGCCGCGCGACCGAGTCGCCGGCCCGGATCACGGTCTTGAGACGCGCGCCCAGGATCGCGAGGACTTCGTCACCGACGCTGTGCCCGTACTGGTCGTTGATCTGCTTGAACTCGTCGAGGTCGATGAAGACGACCGCCGTCCCCGGCTCGTTTTCGGTGCGGATCGAGACCGCATGTTCGAGCTGCTCGTGGAAGAAGGCGCGGTTGGCGAGCCCCGTCAGCGGATCGAAGAGCGCCTGCAGCCGTAGCTGCTCCTGCAGCTCTCGCTCGGGGGTGATGTCGAGCAGGTAGCCCTGCAGGTAGAGCGGCTCGCCGTCGTCCCCGACCACGACCACGCCGTCGTCGCGAACCCAGACGACGGCTTCGTTGCGTGCGATGAGGCGGTACTCGAGGCTCAGCGGCTCGTGCGTCCGGTGGGTGCGGGCGTGCGCGGCGAGCACGCGATCGCGGTCGTCCGGGTGCAACGTGCGAACGAAGAGGTTCGGATCGTCCCGCCATTCCTCGACGGTGTAGCCGAGCAGCGGCTCGATGCCACCACTCGTGAAGATGTTGGAGCTGCTCTCGTCCAGAGCGTCGACGTAGACGACGAGCGGCAGCTGCTCGACGAGCGTGCGGTAGCGCCGCTCGATCTCCCGAGCCTCGCCTTCCACCGCCGCAGCAGGGGTCACACGATCGACGCCGCAGTCCACCAGACCGAAATCGGGCCAAACAGGCTACTAGCTGTCACCCCAAAGGGTGATTCCGCCCCAGGCGGCGCTGGTTACGTGATCAGGCGGTCGTCGCGGTGCGCGCCCAGCAGGTCGAGGTAGTTCTTCATCCCGATCTCGGCCCGGCTCTCCCCGAATATGGCCTTCGTGAAGTTCATGCCATAGAGAGAAAAGAGCATCCGCTCGTCTTCCCCGGGCGGCACGACGTCGGCGGGTCTTCCGATCGCCGTCCAGCCTTCGGGAACGACACGACCCGGCGGAAGGACTGAGTTGATGTGCACGACGCTGTTCCTGCGGACGATCGCGTGATCTCCTAGTTCAGCCCCGGGGAAGATCGCGGCGCCGGCTGCAACGAATGCATCGTGATCGATCCTGGCACCGTTCACGTTTGCGCCGGGCCCGATCATCACGTCGCTCTCCACTGCGACAGGCAGTCCCGGCCACGCGCGCACAACCGCGTTCTCCATGATGACCGTTCGTGCGCCGATCCTGACCGGCGCGTCCTCCGCCACGACGACTGCCCCGAACATGATCCTGCAGTCGTCCCCGACCTCGACGTCGCCGCAAATGACTGCCGTGGCCGCAACGTACGCAGACTTAGCGACGCTCGGCGAGATTCCACGGTGCTCGATCAACATCGAGGATGATCGTACGTGGCCGTTGCGAGCCTCGGTGGGCGAAGCGAATCCTCTCGTCCATCTGGACGATACAGCTGCGACAGCTAGGCCACCGCCGCCAGGTTCTTCGCGATCAGGAAGCATGCAACCGCGACGATCATCGCCGCGAAGACCTGCGTGAGGCGGGCGCCCGACAGGTGCCGGCCGGCCGCGGAGCCGGCGAGCGCGCCGACGATCGCGGCGGCAGTGAAGGCGATGACGACTGCCCAGTCGACGCTGCCGCTCGCAAGATGCGCGGCTAGCGCCGATACGCTCGTCAGGGCGATCACGAGCAACGAGGTCCCGATCGCTAACGGCATGGACAAGCCGAGCAGGAGGACGAACGCCGGCACGATCAAGAAGCCGCCGCCGACTCCGAAGAACCCGGTCAGCACGCCGACGCCGACGCCGACCGGGAGGATCCGAACCGCGAGCGTGCGGACGTTCGCGGGCGGTTCGTCACGAGGTCCCACGGCGCGACCACGCACCATCGCATAGGCCGACCCGAGCATGACCACCGCGAACGCCAGCAGGAGTACATGGGCGTCCGTCAGCCGGTTCAGAACAGTTCCCGCGACCGCGCCGCAGGCTCCGCCAAAGCCGAACACGGCCGCGATGCGGCCGCGCACACTTCCGACCCGCGCGTGATCGGCGGCGCCAACGAGGGCGGTCGTACCGACGATCGCAAGAGACGCCGTGGTCGCCTCTTTCACCGGCTCACCCAACACGTAGACCAGGACCGGGACCGCGAGGATCGACCCGCCCCCGCCGACGAGTCCGAGGGCAAGGCCGATCGCTACCCCGAACGGCAGCGCAAGCAGGACGTCATGCATCTAGACGACATCATGCTTCGACGGCTCACCGGCCGCGCCACCTTCTTCCTACCCGCGGGATGGTCACGCTTCGCCTCGGCTTCCATCCGGTCGAGCCGCGTGTAGTAGTCCGGGAACTCGTTCAGATGCGCGAGCGCGATCCTGCCCGTGACAACGGGATCGTCGCCGGTGACGTCGGTGGCGGGGTCATGGAGTCCGTGCTCGAGCTCGACGTCCATTCCCATGCGGAACTGCTCGACGTCGAACGGCGCTGACTCCCAGTCGATGCCGATCTGCTCGCCGACGCTGCGCGCCTCGTCTGTGGTGAAGCTCGTCCGATCGGTCATCAGTTGGTCCTTCTTAGAGCTCGTAACCGATGCGGCGCGAGAATTCCTTGTGCGCCCGCTCGACCTCGGACAGATCTCGTGCCTGGTCGATGCACTCGCGCGGGTGGCACCGGGACGATCGCGATCAGGCATCAGATGCACGGTTGCCATTCGTGGTCGTTCAACTCCGGCCCGTTCAAGCCGTCGCTGTCAGTCAGCGTGGTGCGGATGCACTCGGACTCGAGAAACCGCAACCTGTGCACATGCGTCGACGGAGCTATGCGATCTGGTGGAACGAAGGCGACGGCCCAAAACACGTCGGCAAACTCGAGATCGCGCGCCCACACGCCTTCCTCTCAGCCGACGGGTCGACGAGGCTCGCGGTTCCACTG
>DASWGR010000013.1:0-13668 GCA_036393535.1 Gaiellaceae bacterium
GACCTCGCGATCCCGCGGCGGAGCCGCGGTCACGAGCTCGTCCAACAGTCGGACGGAGTCCGCGGCCACAGCGTCCACGGCGCGGGCGAAGGCCTCTTCGTTCGCCCGCGACGGCTTGTGGAAGCCGCTGATCTTGCGGACATACTGAAGCGCGGCCGAGCGGACCTCTTCCTCCGTCGCGGGCGGCTCGAAGTTGTAGAGCGTGTGGATGTTCCGGCACATGGGCGCCAGTCTACGGACCGGACAGGCCCCTGGAGCGCACCCGCCCGAAGTGCTTGCACTTCGGGCGACGCATCGGCTGGCCGTCCCCAGCGGCCGCAAGTGTTGCATCTGATCACCAATGAACTATGCTCGACGCTTCGTCTGGGAAGGGGGTCGAGAGGAGGGTTTATGAGGCGCCGCACCCTCACGATCGTTGCGAGCGCTGCCCTGATGACGGCGACGGCTGGCTCGGCGCTCGCGGACGCCGGGCCACCCGGGACGACGTTCCCGGAGCAGCCGGGGACCAACCCGCAGACCGCCTGCGCCGCGGTCTCAACGAACCCCGGCACGGGCTTCGGGGGCCAGTTCGGCCAGAACGCGTCGCCGAGAGCGGTCGCCATTGCCACGGGACTCTTCGCGGATGCCTGTGCGGGCGGCTAGCAGCGCCGGCTAGCCGGCGCTCGACAGCTCTTCGAGTGAGAGGCCGGGCAACCGAGGATGCCGGCCTCTTGCTCTTTCAGTGCTGAACGGGAGAGCGGGCGCTCTTGCGGAAAAGTCGGTAGCGCGGCGCCGGCGACGGTCGTGAACAACGCGCGGCAGCTTCGACCGACGGCCTTCGAATAGCCGCAGCGCGCGCGACTTCGGCTGGCGCTAACGTCGGCGACTGCTCTGGGGTTAGGCGGCGCGGATCTCTGCCCGCCGTGGCGGAAGCGACGTCTGCGCGAGATGACGCTCGGCGTCGGCCGCGTCGAGCGGACGCGCGAAGTGATAGCCCTGCCCGAGCGCGCATTCGAGGCGCCGCAAAACGTTCGCCTGCTCCGGCCGCTCGATGCCCTCCGCGACGACGGCGAGGTTCAGCGCCGCGGCGAGACGCAGGATCGCGTCGGCGAACGTCGAGTCGCCGGGCTCGAGATCGAGCCGGTCGACGAACGGCTTCGCCACCTTGAGGATGTCGATCGGAAAGTCGCGCAGGTGGCTGAGCGACGAGTAACCCGTGCCAAAGTCGTCGAGCGCGAGCCGCACGCCTAGCCTGCAGAGCTCGCGCAGCGTCGACAGCGTCGCGGTCGGGTCCGCCATCGCACCGCTCTCCGTGATCTCGAGGATGAGCGACTCCGGTGCCAAGCGCGTTTCGTCGAGCACCGTCTCGATCTCGCGTGTGAGGTGCGGATTCTGGAGCTCGCTCGGCGAGAGGTTGACGGAGATGCTGAGCGACGCATGCCCGGGGAACTTCGCCTGCCAGTCCTTCGCACGCGCACACGCGTCGTGGAGCACCGCGCGACCGATCGGCACCATCAGCCCGCGCTCTTCCGCAAGCGGAATGAAGCCGCCCGGCAGCACCAGGCCGCGGGTCGGGTGCTGCCAACGCGCAAGCGCCTCGAGCGCGACCGTGCGGGCGCCCGACAGGGCGACGATCGGTTGGAAGTGCACGGTGATCTCGTCGCGCTCGATCGCATGCTCGAGTGCAGCGGCCAGCTCGTGCCGGCGACGGACGCGCGTGTGCATGCGCGGCTCGTAGATCGCGTAGCGCCGCTTCCCGGCTGCCTTCGCGTTGTACATCGCCACGTCGGCATTGCTGAGCAGCTCGTCGGCCGTGCGCGCGTCGGACGACGCGCCGGCGATGCCGATGCTCGCGTGCACCTGCACCTCCCGGCCGGAGAGCATGAACGGCGCGCGCAGCGCATCGACGAGACGGAGGGCGATTTGCTCAGCCGCGTCGTCGGCGCCGCGGTCGAGCAGGATGCCGAACTCGTCTCCCCCGAGACGTGCGGCCAGATCGCCCGGTCGCACGCATGCGCGCACGCGCTCGGCGACCGCGACGAGCAGCTCGTCGCCCGCGCTGTGGCCGAGCGTGTCGTTGATCGTCTTGAAGTCGTCGAGATCCACAAAGAGGACGGTCGCGTCCGAGGATCCGGTGGCAAGCGTGTCGCCGACCCGCTCGGTGAAGAGCGAACGGTTGGGCAGCCCGGTCAGCGCGTCGTGATACGCCTGATAACGAAGCTGTTCCTTGACCTGGTCGTTCTCGAGGAGCACGCCCGCGTGGCCAGCGAACGTCTCGAAAAGCTTGCGATCCTCCGCGCTGAACGTCGAGACGTCACCGGCGCGATCGCCGACGACGAGGAACGCGAAGGTCCGGTGCTCGCGGCGCAGCGTCGTCATGAGCGCGTCCTGCAATCCGTGCTCTCCCAGGTACGCGTCGAGCTCATGTGGCTGGCGGCCGCGCGGCAGGAGGATCGCGCCGTCGCGCTCGGCCGCTTTGCGGATTGCGAGCTCCGTCGTATCGCTCAGTGTCACTGGCTGCATCAGCAGCTCGACCGACGGATCGAGCATGCTGCGCAGCGACCCTTCCTCGGGCGTCGAACCGAGGAGGACGATCTCGGCGTACTCGGCGGAGAGCAGCGCGCGGGCAGCAACGAGCAGCTCTCGCACCGCAGCTCGGAACTCCGGCGCGCTCTGCGTCGCGCGCATCGTCTGGTAGAGGAATTCGAGGTGCTCGTGCCGGCGCCGCTGCGCGCCGTACGCGCGAAACGCGACGCCCCAGAAGAGCGCGGGGACGACAAGCAGCCAGACCGAGCGGGTGTCGGCCTCGAGCAGCTCGACGGCGGCGACCGCGAGGCTGGCGCTTGCGAGGCTGCCTACGAGTGCCAGGCCGAGCGTGCGCGGCAGCTCGCGCAGCGGCGGTCCTCCTGCCGCGATCGAGATCGTGGTCGTGACGAGCGTAACGCTGACGATTCCGAAGGTGGCGGCGCCCGTCGCCGCGGCGATCCAGCCGACCGGCCCGTGGAAACTGCCGAAATGCGTGACCGCGCGGAACGCGACCACTGCGACGGCCGTGCTGAAGCCGAACTGCGCGACGTTGAACGCAACCTTGAGCGGACGCTGACGTCGCACGAGCACGAGCGCCGCGCCCGCGCCGCAGATCAGGCCGAGGACTAGTGCTCCAGGTGAGGCGAGGAAGAGCCCGAGAACCACCCCGAGTTCGCTGAGCGAGAGCGTGTGGGTCTCGCTGCGGAAGTGCAAGTGGACGGGGAACGATTCGGCGAGGAAGAAGATCAGTGCCAGGCTCCACCAGGGGAGGCGGGGCTCGTTGAACGTTGCCGGCAGGCCGGCGAGCGTCGTCGCGTAGAGCGCCGCTGCGCCGACGGCCATGGCTGCGATCAGCAGCCAGATGCGAACGCTCGCGTCCGAGCGAAGCGTCGCCCAGCGCGTCCGAATGGCGTTCACGCTCGACTTAGCTCCAGCTGGATCCGGCCCACGTGTTGCCCGACCACGTGCTGCCCGACCAGGAGCTGCCGGACCACGTGCTCCCCGACCACGTGCTGCCGGACCAGGTGCTGCCGGACCAGGTGCTGCCGGACCACGTGCTGCCCGACCACGAGCTGCCGGACCAGGTGCTGCCCGACCACGTGCTCCCCGACCACGTCGACCCCGACCAGGTGCTGCCGTTCCAGTTGCCGCCGGTCCAGCTGATTCCGGCGGCCTCGAGCCCGGCAAGCGCGGTCGTGTCGACCGGCATGCCGAAGATGTCTTGCTCGCCGGTGAGCGTCACGCCGTCGCGGGTGACGTGATCCTGCCCGCGTGCGAGCTCGATCGAGCCGTTGCCGACGGCCGGCGTGAGCTTCTGCACGTACGTCATCGTCGGCGTGATGCCGAGCATCACGCCGAGCTGTATCTCGCCGCCGCCCTGTGCTGATTCCGCGCCGGTGAGCCTGAGACCGTTCTGTTGGAGGTAGCGCTTGACGCAGTCCGGCGTCATCGTCGGATACTTCTGGAGGACGAGCGCGACCGCGCCGGAAACCATCGCAGTCGCCTCCGAGGTGCCGCTGCCGCGGAAATACCGCGAGTCGATCACGCCTTCGGGGTGGTTTGCGTCGAGCCAGGAGTTCGGCACGCGGAGACCCTGGATGTGCGTGCCCGGGGCGAGAATGTCCGGGATCCTGCAGGTCTTGCAGAGCGAACTCGCCGAGAACGAGGCGACTTGATCATCGCTCGTCGACATCGTTCCCATCGAGTCGCTCGCTCCGACGGCGAGGATGTACGGGTCGTACGCCGGATCTGCGATGCCTGTCGCGCCGGCGCCCTTCTGGTAGCCCGTATTGCCCGCCGCCGCAACGACGACGATCCCGTGCTTCCACGCCTGCTCCGCCGCGTAGGCGAGCGGGTCCGAACCGTAGGCCTGGGTCGAGTTGGTGCCGTACGAGAGGTTGATGACGCGGATGTTCAGGCCCGGGTCGTGCGCATGCTGGACGACCCAGTCGATTGCGGCGATCACCTGCGAGACGTCGGCGCCGCCATCGGCGGTGGAAACCTTGAGGCTGATGATGCGCGCATCGGGCGCGATGCCGCGGTAGGCGGAGGCCGGTGCGCTCGCGTACGGCGCAGTCAGGGCGTCGTCATGGCCTGCGATGAGACCCGCGATGAACGTGCCGTGGCCGTACGTGTCGAAGTTCGTGAGGTTCGGCGCCTGCGACTCCAGCGACAGGTCTGGGCCGTAGATAACTTTGCCGGGCGCGCTCAGCCCCTGGACGGGCGCGACGCCGGAGTCGATCACGGCGACGTCGATGCCGCTGCCCGTGTAGCCGACGTTCCACCATCGGGTCGCGCCGGTGTATTGCGACGTCGAGTACATCGAGTTGACGTCGGTCGAGGGGTCGTATGTGGCGCCGCTCGCTGCCGGAGCAACGCAGGCGGCGATCGCCGCACACGCCAGCAGCGCTTGCATGAGGTGCCGTCTACGTGGGCTGCCGCAGGTTTGCCCGCTGTACGCCATCGATCTCCTTCCGCGCCGTGCGCGGCTAGCCGCAATGCGAGAGACCGGCTGACCTTAGGCGCCGTCTGTGACGACTTAATCCCCCGGTCGGGGTAGGAGGGGCGAGGTTCCCCCATTCGAGGTATCGATCTGTGGCGGTAGCGAGCCTTGATAGGGCCCCGAGCCGACCCGTGCCGTCACGGCCAGGACTTGCGCGATGCCGGAAAAGTGGGCGGAACCAGACGCGCAAACCACGGCCTCGTTTCCCATCCGCGCACCCGTCGGGGCGACTCCCGATTGTCGCACGGCATCGTCCGCGCGCCGCCGCTCCGCATCTGAAGGAGCCGTACCGGCCTGCACGATGTCCGGCGTGGCACAGATGTGGTATAAGAGTGGCATGGCACGAGTGAGGGTCAGCACCACGGTCGACGAGCAGTTGCTAGCGAGCGCGCGACAGGCACGTTCGGAGCTGGCGGATTCCGCGCTCATCGATGAGGCGCTCGCTGCTCTCGTGGCCCGCAACCGCGCGGTCGAGATCGATGCTGCGTACACGGCATACGACAAATACCCAATCGACGCAGGCGACGAATGGGGAGACCTCGACTCCTTCCGGAGGGCTGCCGGCGCATCGTGACCGTACTTCCGGCCCGGGGAGAGGTGTGGTGGTGTGAGCTCGCCGAGGTCGGGCGCCGCCCGGTCGTGGTGTTATCCCGGGATGCCGCGATTCCGCGGCTTCGGCGCGCGCTGATCGGGCCGTGCACGACGACGATCCGTGGGATCCCAAGCGAGGTGCTGCTCGAGCCGAGTGAAGACCCCGTCCCGCGGGCATCGGTCGTCAACCTCGATTCAGTCGAAAGCGTGTCGCTTGGCACGCTCGTGGAGCGCCTCGGCCGACTGAGTGACGAGCGAATGCGTCAGATCTGCGGAGCTCTCGAGATCGCCGTGGCCTGCGAGGCCTGACTCGGCGTCGCGCGGGGTGAGCGCGAGCGGTTTGCGCAATGTCAGTTATGGGCGGAACCAGACATTGCGCAAACCATGCGAATTTCCTTGCCGCACGGCTGAGCGTGATGTAGCACGTAGCAAGCCAACGCCGCTGACGTCGGGCTGCCCCGTCACATTCGGCGGCGAAACCGCCTGTTGCCCGCGGCTCCGGCCTGCTTGTCTAGTCGTCTCTGATGTGAGAGCGAATGACTTCGACGTTCTCATCTGTGAAGTCTGCGTCGGTCATACCGTGGACGGTTCGTCCGTGCTCAGCGGCCGCCGCCATAACCTCTTCCTCATCCTCGCCGCGCATGACGCCTTGGCAGTCGGGGAAGAAGCCGACTTCAGCGCACCGGATTTCCTTCATCGCGATATCTCCTCTCGGGTCGTCGGCACGATGAGTATCTCGCTCGGCTGTTCCGGCGGCAATCCGCTCCGGTTGAGCTTACGAGCCGAACTGCTGCGGCGAGCTACGTCGCGGCCATAACGCCCTCCTCGACCACGAGAGGAGTGTCGTCGAGGTTCGCCCACTCGGCCATCGCCGCGTCGTACACACGCACGTTGTCCCAGCCGAGGAGTGCGAGAGCGAAAACACCCGTCGTCGTCCGGACGCCGGCCTGGCAGTGGACGATCGTTTCGCGCTGCGGCGTCAAGCCCGCCTCCCGTACCAGCGCCTCGATCTCGTCGGCGCGCTTGAACGTGTACGGCGGCTCGTGGAGGAGGAATGCGCCGGAGTCGACGTTCGCAGCGCCCGGTATGTGTCCCACCCGTCGATTCGCGAATGGGTTCGCGCTGCCTTCCCACCAGCTACGAGGTCGGACGTCGAGGACCTGCGTGTCGCCGCTCTCGACCCGCGAGTGAACGTCAGTGAGCCGCGCGATCAGCTCCTCATTAGGGCGAGCGGCGAACTGCGCCCGCTCCGGCGGCGGTTCTTCCCCGAAGGCGATCGGACGCTTCTCGGCCACCCACCTCCTCCAGCCTCCGTTGAGCACGCTCGCCTGCTCATGGCCGTAGTAAGCAAGAACCCACCAGAGGCGCGTCGCGAGCATGGCGTTCTCGTCATCGTCGTAAATGACCACCGTGACCCCGTCCTCGATGCCGAGTGCACTCATCACCTCGGCGAAAGCATCCGGGCTGATGACGTACCTTTCGTCGGCTGCGTCCTTTAGCCAAGCGTGGACTGGCAGAGCGACGGCTCCGGGCACGTGAGCGCGCTGGTACGCGGCCGCCGGGCCGCAATCGACGATGCAGACTTGCCTCTCGCCTCGATGCTCCCAGACCCAGTCCGGCTCCGCGAGGAGCTCGGGCCGTACGTAGTCGCTAGTACCCATCGCATCCTCCTTGTCCCTGGAGACCAGATTGACTGTACGACCTCGAGCGCTATCGCGGAAGAGCAAAGTCGCCGATGCGACGATCGACGCCAGCGGGGAACCGGTGTCAAGCGGGAATCGGTCTCAGACACCGCGCGCCGTCAAGACTGAAACGTGCCGAGGATGTAACGCGCGAGCAACGTGTCGCCGCCGATCCCGGCTTTGCCGGGAGCGGCCGCTGCGCGTCGTACGAACTCTCGTAACACGCGACCAAGGTGGAAGGGGGGATCCTGAAGGGGGGAAACCCAAGGTTTCCCCCCTTGACCAGCATGGAGGCGGCGGGAATCGAACCCGCGCAAGATTCCCTCCCGCGCCGACGTCTTCGGGTTGCCCTGCCAAACACTGACGCTGATGAGGTGGATTTGCGTCCACGCGGCCCATCTAATGCAGCAGCGGGAGCACGCGGTCGCAGAGGAGTTCGACACCGCGTGCGCTCGTGAGCCCCTGTGGCGTCCCGAACTCGACTCGCTTCGCACCCGCGTCGAGCAGCCGCGCCGCGTGCGCGGCGACCTCCTCGGGCGTCCCGGCGATCACGAAGCGGTCTAGCGGCACCGGGTCGCCCGGCGCAAGACCGAGCGTCGGGTCGAGCCCGCCGACGACGTCCAGGTACATCAAGACCTCCTTCGCGGCGCGAGCGCGTGCGGCGCCTCCGTCCTCGTCGACGACCGTGACCGCGCCCACGACGATCCCGACGCTGTCGTTCCCGATCCATTCGCGCATCAGCCGCACCAGCTCCGGGTTCGCGCAGCCGCCGATCTTGAGTTCGTCGGCGAGTTCGCCCGCGAGGGCGGCCATCCGCGGCTTCCAGGTGCCGATCATCAGCGGCATGCGCGGACGCGCCGGCTCGTACTCGAGGCCCGCGCCGGGCGCCAGGGTGAAAAACTCCCCCGCGAACCCGCTGCGATCGGCGGCGTGCAACCGCCGCACGATCTCGACGGCCTCGCGCATCCGCTGCACCGGCCGGCTCTCGTCGAGGCCGAGCCGCTCGAGCCACGCCCCCGCCACGAGGCCGAGATAGGCACGGCCGCCCGAGGCCAGGTCGAGCGCAGCCGCCTGGCCGGCAAGCTCGACCGGATGGAGCGTCGAGGGATTGAGCGCCGCCGGCCCGATCCGCACGCGCTCGGTCGCACCTGCAATCAGCAGCAGAGGATAGATCGCCGGTTGGTAGAGCAGGTCGTGGAAGACCGAGATCACATCGAAGCCTGCCGCCTCGGCGCGGCGCGCCAGAGCCACGTACTCCTCCGGGCTCTTGTCCGACTGGAGCCCGAGGCCGAGTTCGCTCAGGTCAGATCCTCGGTCGTGAGCGTCCGCTCGCCGATGCGCTCGATGCGCATCACCACTCGCTCGTCCGGATCTGGGCAGCAGACGAGGTTGTCCTGCTCGAGCCAATCCTCCGCGGCGAGCCGCCGCTGCTTCGCCGGGATCAGCGGCAGCACCGCCTGCAGCGCGTACAGGCAAAAGTGGCGGCCCTCCGGAATCCGCACGCGGCTCGACTCGGTGACCTCGAACCAGTCGCCGACCTCGAGCCCGCAGACCGATCGGCCCTCGATCCGCTCGACGGTGACCCGGATGTCGTAAAGGCGCATCTCCGTCACCGGGCAGCCACCAGGCCTGAGCATACTGCGGCCCCTTTGCACGAGAGCGACATATCGGTCAGTGTTGCGACATTCTGAGCCGAGCGGCAAAGGAGGGATCATGAGGAAGAGCGGAGTTGCCACGCTCGCGGTATTCGTAGTCGCGACAGCGGTCGCCGCGACCTCGGTCGGGTCGGCCGGGACGAGGCGCACGGCCGAGCAGTCGAAGAATTGCGCGTTCACCCTGCGGATCGGCGACGTGCTGCCGTTCACCGGCGATCTCGCCGCTTACGGCGCGAACCTCGACCGCGCTGTCCGGCTGGGGATCGGCCTGCAGAACGCGGCGCTGAAGCAGACCGGCCTGTCGAAGAAGATCAAGGTGAGCCTCGTCGGCTCGGAGGACGGGCAGACGGCGGCAGCGGCGTCCGTCGAGGCGGCGACCAAGCTCGTGAAGTCGAACCACGCCAACGTGATCATCGGCGAGATGGCCTCGAGCGCGACGATTCCGATGGCGCAGTCCGTGACGATCCCGAACCACATCGTCCAGATCTCTCCGACCTCGAGTGCCCCGCAGATCACCGACATCAAGGACAACGGCTACCTCTGGCGCACGTATCCCTCCGACACGTTCCAAGGCAAGGTGCTCGCACAGGCGGTGATCGACGCGTTCGGCAAGGGCGCGACGATCAACGTGGGCGCTCGCAACGACGCGTTCGGCACCGCGCTCAAGCAGCTGTTCGTCTCGCGGTTCACGAAGCTCGGCGGCAAGGTGGGCGTCAACATCTCGTGGAACCCCGACCAGCCGAACTTCGACAGCGAGATGGGCCAGCTCGTCGGCGGGAGCCCGAAGGGCTGGGTGATCATCGACTTCCCCGAGACGTTCCAGAAGTACGTCGCCTCGCTCGTGCGCACGGGCAAGTGGGATGCCTCGAAGACGTTCATGACCGAGGCGCTTCGGAACACGACCGTCCTCGACGCGATCGGCAACCCGGTCGTCGGACTTCGCGGGACCGCCGCGAGCGCGGCGGGTGGGCCGGCCGGTGCCTCGTTCGCCGCGTACTGGAAGAAACACGTGAGGGGTGCGAAGCCCTACACCGGTTTCGAGGGCACCGCCCTCGACGCGGCGAACGTGGCGTTCCTCGCGGCGCTCAAGGCCTGCTCGTCGTCACCCGCCAAGATCAAAACGAACCTGATCTCGGTCTCCGGGCCGCCCGGCGTCAAGGTCACCTACGTGCAGCTGGCGAAGGCGATCAAGCTGATCCGCGCGGGCAAGCAGGTCGACTACGAGGGCGCGTTCAGCCCGGTCGACTTCGACAAGAACGGCGACATCGGCTCGGCCGTGTTCGAAATCTGGAAGTACGCGGGCACCGGCAAGATCGAAACCCTGAAGACCGTCACCTTCAGAGGCTGATGCGAAGGACGTACAGGACGGTGCCCGCGTGAGCACGCTCACGCGGGCACGGGGAGGGGGATTCGGGGGAACCGAGAGGTTCACCCTTGCGCTGCACCGCGGGTTTCCCGCGGTGCAGCGGGAAGATATGGGCGGCGGCTTCGAAGAGGCCGCCGCCTACTCCCGCGCCGTGCCCGCGCCGCCGAGGTAGAGCGCGGCGACCTGCGGGTCCTGGAGCAGGGCGGCGCCGCTGCCCTCGATCGCATTGCGACCCGTCTCGAGTACGTAGCCGCGGTGGGCCAGCGCGAGCGCGCGGCGGGCGTTCTGCTCGACCATCACGATTCCGATCCCGAGGGCGTTGATGTCGACGAGCTTCTGGAAGACGGTGTCCATCGCCTGGGGCGACAGTCCGGCTGACGGCTCGTCGAGAAGCAGCAGTCTGGGCTGTGTGACGAGTGCCCGCGCAAGCGCGACGAGCTTGCGTTGACCGCCCGAAAGCGTGCCGGCGCGCTGGTGCGACCGCTCGGCGAGGATCGGGAACAGCTCGCGGATGCGCTCGATCGCGGCGCGGCGCTCGCCTTTCGGCAGAACGAGCGCGCTCACGTGCAGGTTCTCGGCCAGCGTCAGCGTCGGGAAGACGTTCTCGGTCTGCGGGACGAAGTTGAGCCCGCGCCGGGTCAGCCGGTCGGGGCGCATACCGGTGACGTCCTCACCGTCGAAGCGCACGGATCCGCTTCGCCTGGTGACGAGGCCGTATACGGCCTTCAGCATCGTCGACTTGCCGGCGCCGTTCGGCCCGATCACTGCGACGATCTCGTCAGCGCCTGCATTGAGCGAGACGCCTCGCAGCACGAGCGCGTCGTCGTAGCCGGCCTCGAGTGCGTCGATCTCGAGCAGGTTCATGCGACCTCGTGGTGCGCGCCGAGGTACGCGTCGACAACGCGTTCGTCGACCCGCACCTCGTCGGGCGATCCCTGCGCGATCACCCGTCCGTTGTTCATGACGATCACGTGGTCACTCGCGCGCATCACGAAGTCGAGATCGTGCTCCACGATCAGGAGCGTCACGCCGTCGCGATCGCGCAGCGCAAGGATGTGCTCGAGCAGCTCGGGGCGCAAGGTGGGGCTCACCCCGGCCATCGGCTCGTCGAGCAGCAGGATCCGAGGCTCGACCATCAGCACGCGCACGAGGTCGAGCAGCTTGCGCTCGCCGCCCGAGAGCGTGCCGGCAAGCGCATCTGCGTGCCCGTCGAGCCGCACGAGCTCGAGCAACTCAACGGCGCGGCTCCGCGCCTCGCGCTCCCGCCGGCGTGCGCGGCGCGCGAGCGCTCCGCCGAGTCTTTCGCCGTCGTGCCGTGGAGCCGCGAGCACGACGTTCTCGAGCACCGTCATCCGCGTCAGCGAGCGCGGCGTCTGAAAGGTGCGGACGAGTCCCGCCCGCGCGATCCGGTGGGGTGCGCGCCGGTCGATCCGCTTCCCGTCGAGGAGCACGCGGCCGGAGTGAGGCCGCAGGAAGCCGGAGATGCAGTTGAAGAGCGTCGACTTGCCGGCGCCGTTCGGCCCGATCAGCCCGGTGATCGAGCCGGGCTCGACGTCGAGTGTCGCGCCGTCAACCGCCCTCACGCCGCCGAAAGCGCGCACGAGCTCGAGCACCTCGAGGCGCGCGCTCACTCGAGCACCATTTCGTCTCGCTTGCCCAGGATCCCCTGCGGCCGCGCGAGCACGAGCCCGATGATCACGAGCCCGATGACGATCAACCGCACGTAGGCGCGGTCGGCGCCACTCAGGTAGGAGAGCGGCGGGAAGTCGAGGAAGCGCGTGCCGGCGAACAGGAAGCCGAAGACCGCGGCGCCGACCGGCACCGACCAGACGCGCCCGAGGCCGCCGAGGATGACGATCATCCAAGCGAAGAAGGTCAGAAGCGGCTGAAAGTCATCCGGGCTGAAGAACGAGAACTGCCACGCGTAGAAGCACCCGGCGACCCCGGCTAGGCCGGAACCGATCGCGAGCGCCTGGAGCTTGTATGCGAGCACGTTCTTGCCAAGTGAGGCCGCGGTGTCCTCGTCCTCGCGGATCGCGCGCAAGACGCGGCCCCACGGCGTCCGTACCGCGAGCCAGACCAGCGCGAGCAACACGATCGCTGCGCCCCAGACGATCACGAGCATGGCAACGTCTTTCGAGGAGACGCCGAGCCAGCCCTGGAATCGCGTTTGGAAGCGCTCCCATTGACCGTTGTACTGCGCCGCCTGGCCGACCTTGCCGAGCGCGATCGTCCCCTGCGAGCCGCCAGTGAGCGAGTCCTGGTTCGTCGCCACGTAGCGGACGATCTCGCTGAAGGCGATTGTGACGATCGCGAAGTAGTCGGCACGGAGCCGCAGCGCCGGTAGCCCGAGGAGCAGGCCGGCTGCCGCCGCGACTGCCACTCCGAGCGGCGCTGCGAGCCACGTGCTCCATCCCTCCTTCACCACGAGGATCGCCATCGTGTAAGCGCCGATCGCCATGAAGGCCACCTGGCCGAAGTTGAGGAGCCCGGCGAAGCCGAACTGGAGCTGCAGGCCGAGCGCGAAGATCGTGTAGACGCCGGCGACCACGGCGACGAACGCCCAGAAGCCGCCGCTCGCGAGCGCGCTCATATGACTCTCGCCCGGCCGAAGAGGCCCTGCGGCCGCACCATCAGCGCCGCGATGAGGACGGCAAAGGCGACCACCGGCTTGTAGACCGGGTTGACCCCGCCGAGGAGGGACGGCCAGGTCGAGAGCTCCATCGCGAGCCCGAGCGCGAGCCCGCCGGCGAGCGCGCCGTAAGCGCTACCGACCCCGCCCAGGACGACCGCGGCGAAGACCGGCAGCAGGAGCTGGAAGCCGAAGTTCGGGTTGAAGGACGTCTGGATGAGCCCAGCGAGCACGCCGGCGAGCCCGGCGAGCAGCCCGGAGAGGATCCACGTGTAGGCGATAACGCGGCCGACGTTGATACCTGCGACCGCGGCGAGCGCGCGGTCGTCCGCGAGCGCGCGCATCGTCCGGCCGATGGTCGAGCGCGAGAGGAAGAGGCCGATCGCGACGATCGCAACGGCGGCCACGAGGATAGTGATGAACTGCGCCTCCGAGAGCCGCACGCTGCCGATCACGTAGACCTTGTACGGGTTCACCTTGTACTCCTGCGATTGCGGTCCGTAGGCGAGCAGCAGCACCTGGCGCAGCACCAGCGCGAGCCCGATCGAGGCGAGAAAGAGACTCATGAAACCCGCGCGGCGCGCGCGCAGCGGCCGCCAGAGCGTTACGTCGAGCACGAGCGAGAGGACGGCAGTGGCGAGCATCGCGAGGAGGACCGAGACCACGATCCCGAGCCCACGCGGGCCGTTGAACGCGTACGCGGCGAGCGCGCCGAAGGCCATGTAATCGCCGTA
>DASWGR010000014.1:0-6647 GCA_036393535.1 Gaiellaceae bacterium
GCGCAGTTCATCGTCATCACGCACCAGAAGAGGACGATGGAGGCCGCGGATATCCTCTACGGCGTGACGATGGGCGCCGACGGGGTCTCGCAGATCGTTTCCCGGCGCCTGCCACGCGAGCAGGCCGCCGCGATTGCCTCGTAGCTGGGCAGAGCTACTCGGAGAGGAGAACGCGCAGCCCGAGCCCGAGGCAGACCGCGCGGGCCTCTTCTCGCGGTTGCGCGACTCGCTCTCTAAGAGCCGTCAGGCGTTGACGGCCGAGTTGGCCTCGGCGGCTTTCGATCCCGGTGATACCGAAGCATGGGAGCGCCTCGAAGAAGCATTGATCCGCGCGGACGTCGGCGTGCCCGCCACCGCCGAGCTCGTCCTGCGGCTCGAAGCGCGCTCGGATCTGACCGATCTCAACGCGGCGCTCGCCGAGGAGATCTCGCGGCTGCTCGGCGACCCCCCGACTCTCAACGTGCGCGCAAACCCCACTGTCCTGCTCGTCGTCGGTGTCAACGGCACGGGCAAGACGACGACGATCGGCAAGCTCGCGGAGCGGCTCCGTCAGCACGGTCACTCCGTCGTACTCGGCGCGGCAGACACGTTTCGTGCCGCGGCCGAGGAACAGTTGGAGATCTGGGCCGACCGCGCGAACGCCGAGTTCGTCGGCGCGGAGCGCGGAGCCGATCCCGCATCGGTCGCCTACGACGCGATCGAGGCGGCGACGCGCAACGGCCGTGACGTCGTCATCGTCGACACCGCAGGCCGCCTCCACACGCAGTCGAACCTGATGCAGGAGCTCGCGAAGGTGCGACGCGTCATCGAAGCCAAGCTCGAAGGAGCGCCGCACGAGACCCTGCTCGTCGTCGACGCAACGACGGGACAGAACGGACTGCAGCAGGCGCGCCTGTTCGGCGAAGTGGTCGGCGTCACCGGCGTCGCGTTGACGAAGCTCGACGGCAGTGCCAAGGGCGGCATCGCCGTCGCGATCGCGCACGAGCTCGGTTTGCCGGTCAAGCTGATCGGCGTCGGCGAGAGTCTCGAGGACTTGCGGCCGTTCGATGCGGGCGATTTCGCCCGGGCGCTCGTTTCGGGTTAGCTCCGCTCGATCGCGAACGCGATGTTCACCGTCGTCCGGTAGACGCTGATTCGATCGCCCT
Source organism: Gaiellaceae bacterium (assembly GCA_036393535.1). GTDB lineage: Bacteria > Actinomycetota > Thermoleophilia > Gaiellales > Gaiellaceae > 3-1-20CM-4-69-9. The sequence continues at coordinate 1,146 of DASWGR010000014.1, forward strand.
CGACTTCTGCGCTCATCGAGACGACCTGCGCGCCGCTGATGCCGCGCAGCGTCTTCGCCGCTTCCTGAACCGCCGCATCGGCGGCCTTCGCAAAGCTCTCCGGGGACGAACCGATGATCGTCACCACTTTGGCAACGTTGGCCATCTCAGCTCCTTGTCGTCGGGTGCGTTGACCTTTACGGCTCCGAAAGCGTGACGATGTAACGCTGGATCTGACCGGGATTCGTGACCCGGATCGTCGCGCTGAACTCGACCTTCACGTCGAAAGTGCCGCCCCTGCCTCGCAGCTTGCTCGCACCCGCGAGCGCACGGTCGAGCGCCTGGTCCCAGCCCTGAGAGTGCGAGGCGGTAACTTTCTTCACGTCTACCCTGCCGGCGGACTTCGGCATCGTCCCTCCTAGTAGTTGGAAACGACTGGACGATAACCCGCCTTGGTCCCTGCGCCTAGCGCACCTGCTCCGAAGCAATCAGCGAAGCCCGCGCTGCGCCGACGACGTTTCCCTTCTGCTCGTACAGCCGTACGGCCCGTTGCAGGGCGTCGCAGGCCTGGTCCGGCGCATCAGCCAGACTCAATGACTCTGCGAGGTTCATCAGCGCATCCGCGCGTAGGTTCAAGTCATCCGTGAGGTCCGCGACCTCGACTGCTTCCTCCGCCAGGCGGGGGTCCGCGTCGAGGCGCGCCTTCACACCTCGCCAGACGACCTGGGCCGCGATGTTGGCGTCCGCCGCCTCGGCTTGTGCAATCGACGCGAGTCTCTCGGCCTCGTCCGCCGCGCCCCGGCGCAGCAGCACGTTGGCGAGCAGGGAGGCCTGGTAGCCGATCGAACCGACCGGTTCCATGATCTCTAGGCCCTCCCGCAGCTCCTGCTCGGCGGCCTCCAGGTTGCCGGCGAGCAGCTCGAGCGGGCCGGAGACCTGTGTCAGGCCGGCGACCGCGAGCCTGAGCCCAAGCTCGCGGTACGTCTGGCGGGCCGACGCCGCCAGAGCCCGCGCTTCTTCGAACTCCCCGCGCATGCCTTTCAGCCCCGCCAGCGAGATGCCGATGTTCGCCTCCATCACCCGGCTTCCCCGCGACCAGGCAAGCATCTCTTCACAGCGTTCGATTGCCTCCGGCGCAGGCGCAGGTCCCCAAAGCAGGCTTGTGCAGAGACTGTCGACGATGCGCGCCTCCTCGTGGGCATCCTGGGCCGCGCGCGCGTGGACGAGCGCCTGCTCGCCGGCTTCCTCCGCCGGTCCGAATTGCGAGCGCATCTGATGCGCGTACGCGATTCGACTCCAGGCGCGTGCCAGCCCTGCGTCGTAGCCGAGCTCTTCGAAGACGGCGATCGCCTCGCGCGAGACCTCCAGGAGCTCGTCCGCGCCGGTGTCTCCGCCGGACACGTTCTTGCGCGCCGCGCGCTCGATCAGCCCCGACCACTCCTGCTTCCGATTGCCGAGCGCGGAGGCAGCTTCGATGAGCCCGTTGAGCAGTAGCTCCGCCCTCGCCACCTCTCCGGCCCACCACAGCGCCATGCTGAGCTCGCGCATCAGTTCGAGCCGCGCCGGCTCCTGTTCCGTGATCAACGCCACGGCTCGGTCGAGCAGCGAGAGCGCCGCAGGCATGTCGTCGCGCGCGAAGGCGCGGCGGCCGGCGCCTCCCAGAAGCTCGCCTGCTTGTCGGGCAAGCTCCCGCGAGGCGTCGTCGGGCGGTCCGAGCTGCCCCCGGTAGCGATAGGCCTGCTCGTAGTGGTAGCCGACGATCTCGTCGAGCTCTCCCGCGCGGCCCGCATTCGTGCCGATCGCCCAGTTGCCGAAGCGCTCGTGCAGTTGGGCGCGCAACTCCTTTGGAATCCCCGCGTACGCCGCGTCGCGAATCAGGGCGTGACGGAAGCGGTAGGCGTCCTCACGTCCGGGCTTGGCCGCGAGCAAGTCCTTGCGCGCCAGGCTGAGCAGGCGTGCGTCGACCTCCTCGCGCTGCGCGTCGTCGGAGAGCCGGAGGATGGCGCTCCGGCCGAACTCTTTGCCGGCGACCGCCGCTCGCTCCAGGACGGCGCGCTCCTCCGGCGGGAGTCGGTCGAGCCGGGCCGCCAGCAGCGCGTGAATCGACGGCGGGATTGCGTCCGCGGGCCCGCCTTCGGCCAGCATGGCCGTCATCTGCTCGACGTAGAGCGGGTTCCCCTCGGCCGCTTCCTTGATCTGACGTCGCGCCGTCTCGTCGAGCGGCCACTCCTGGGCGAGCTCGTCGAGCAGGGCGTCCGATTCGGCATCGGTGAGCGGAGCGAGAACGATCCCTGTGGCATTGGGCGCGTTCAGCCAGCCTTGACGTTCTTCGAGCAGATCGGGACGCGACATGCAGAGCAGCAGCACGGGTGCGTCGTGCGTCCAACCCGCGAGGTACTCGAGCAGGTCGAGAAACGTCGGCTCGGCCCAGTGGATGTCCTCGACCATCACGACGAGCGGTTGGTTGCGAGCGGCCTCCTCGAGCAGCCGCCGCACGGCCCAGAACATCTCGCCGCCCGCGGCCGCCGTGCGGGTCGGGCCGACCGCGCTGAGCACTCGCTCTGCCACGAGCTCGCCGTCCTCGACTCCGGCCAGCAGCTCACGAATGCCCTCGTCGCTGCCGAGCGCGCCGACGATCTGTACGAGCGGCCAGAAGGTGATGCCGTCGCCGTACGGGAGACAGCGGCCTGTGAGTGTCTGGGCTTCACCGCGCACCTCGCGGCTGAGCTCGGCGGCGAGTCTCGACTTCCCGATCCCTGCCGGACCGATGACGGTGACGAGCCGGCACGCGCGAGCAGCAACGGCGCTCGCAAACGTGTCGCGAAGCGTGCGCATCTCCTCGCTGCGACCGACGAGCCGCGCATCGAGGCGGCGCGCGTAGGCGGGCGCGCCCTCGATCACGCCGAGCACGTTCCACGCGATGACGGGCCCTGTCTTTCCCTTCACGGTCAGCTGGTCGCGCGGTTCGAGCAATGCTGCGTTTGCGACTAGGCGGCGCGTTTCGTCGCCGACGAGGATCTCGCCGGTCCGCGCGGCTTCCTCCAGTCGCTTCGCAACGTTGACGGGGTCGCCTGTCACGAGCATCTGCCCGCCGGTGCCGTCGCCCGCGACGACCTCGCCGCTGTTGACGCCGACCCGGATTCCGATGTGCACGCCGAGTTCGCCTTCGAGCTCCTCATTGAGCTGGGCAAGAGCCCCTCGTAGCTCGGTGGCCGCACGGACCGCACGCAGGGCGTCGTCCTCGTGCAGGTCCGGAATCCCGAAGACGGCCATCACGGCATCGCCGATGAACTTCTCCACCGTGCCGCCGTGGCGCTCGAGCACCTCGGACATCCGCTGGAACCAGCGTGACATGACCTGTCGCACCGTCTCCGGGTCCAGCCGCTCACCGAGCGGGGTCGAATCGGCCACGTCTGCGAAGAGGACGGTCACGGTTCTACGGCTTACAGCCATGTCCTGAGTGTAGGACTCGGTTCTCGAAGCGCCTAGCCGGGCGCGGTGCGCAGCCGCTGGAACAAGCCGTTGCTACGCGGCTGCGGTGTTCGGGAACTGGATGAGGCGCAAGTACACTTCCCGGCCGTGTTCGACGCCCTTTCAGACAGGCTTCAGACCGCTCTCGGCGATCTTCGAGGGCGCGGGAGGCTGGACGATGAGGCGATCTCCCGTGCCATGCGCGAGATCCGTCTCGCGCTGCTCGAGGCCGACGTCAACTTCGAGGTCGTCAAGCAGTTCGTCGCCCAGGTGCGCGAGCGCGCCCTCGGCCAGGAGGTTCTGAAGAGCCTGCAGCCGGGCCAGCAGGTCGTCAAGGCGGTCCATGACGAACTGACCGCCCTGATGGGCACGGGCAGCTCGCAGCTTGCGTTCACCGGCCGGCCGCCGACGGTGATCCTGCTCGCCGGTCTACAGGGATCCGGCAAGACGACCGCCGCGGCGAAGCTCGCACTCCTGCTGCGGAAGGAAGGCCGCAGTCCTGGGCTCGTCGCCGCCGACCTGCAGCGACCCGCCGCGATCGACCAGCTCGAGCAGCTCGGAAAGCAGATCCAGGTTCCCGTCTACCGCGGCGAGGGCACGGATCCGGTCGCGGTCGTGCGCGACGGCATCCGGCAGCTCTCCGAGGACGGCGTCGACACGATCATTCTCGACACGGCGGGGCGCCTGCACGTCGACGAGGAGCTGATGCAGGAGCTCGAGCGAGTCCGCGACGAAGCAAAACCGGCGAACGTGCTGCTCGTGGTCGATGCGATGACGGGACAGGAGGCTGTCAACGTCGCGCTGGCATTCCAGGAGCGGATCGCGTTCGACGGAGTCGTGATGACGAAGCTGGACGGCGACGCGCGCGGCGGCGCGGCGCTGTCGGTGAAGGCCGTCACCGGCCGTCCGATCAAGTTGATCTCCGTCGGCGAGAAGCTCGACCAGCTCGAGTACTTCCATCCCGACCGGATGGCGTCGCGCATCCTCGGTATGGGCGACGTCCTGACGCTCATCGAGCGCGCCGAGGAAGCGGTCGAGGAGGACGAGCAGAAGGACATGGAGGCCCGGATGATGAAGGGCCAGTTCACCTTCGACGACTTCCTCAAGAGCTACAAGATGCTGCGCCGCATGGGTCCGATCCAGGGCGTGCTCAAGATGATCCCCGGCTTGGGGAAGCAGCTCGAGGGGATGGACGAGGTCGACGAGAAGCAGCTGGGCCGAGTGGAAGCGATCATCCTCTCGATGACGCCGCAGGAGCGCGGACTGCCGAAGGTGATCGATGGCTCACGGCGTCAGCGCATCGCGCACGGATCGGGCACGACCGTCGAGGAAGTGAACCGCCTGATGGACGCGCGCAAGCAGATGGAGAAGCTCATGAAGGGCATGAGCAAGGGCAAGATGCCGGATCTCGGAGCCCTGACCGGGCAGGCGCCGGCCGCAACTCCGCAGCCCGGACAGCGAAAAGCGACAAAATCCAACAAACGCAAGAAGCGACAGAAATCCAGGAGGTAATCGTTTGGCCGTACGCATGAGGTTGACGCGAGTCGGATCGAAGAAGAATCCGGTCTATCGCGTCGTCGTCGCCGACTCGCGCTCGCCGCGCGACGGCAAGTTCATCGACATCGTCGGGCGCTACAACCCGCAGCACGATCCCTCGCTGATCGAGTTCGACGAGGACAAGGTGAAGGACTGGCTCGGCAAGGGCGCGCTGCCCTCGGAAGCCGTGAGCAGGCTGCTCAAGATCAGGAATCTCAACAAGTAGTGGCTGAGCTGCTCGAGTACCTGGCGCGGCAGCTTGTCGACGACCCGGACGCGGTGCGCGTGGAGCGTGTCGACGAGGCCGACGCTGTCCTGCTTCGCCTCCACGTCGCCCAGGACGATCTCGGCAAGGTGATCGGCAAGCAGGGACGCATCGCGCGTGCGTTGCGCACGATCGTCCGTGCGGGCAGTGTGCGCGAGCATCGCCGCGTGCAGCTCGAGATCGTCGACTAGTTCGAGCGCCTGTCCTGTGAACGCGTCTGAGACCGTCGTCGTCGGACGTGTCGGCAAGTC
>DASWGR010000015.1:0-16972 GCA_036393535.1 Gaiellaceae bacterium
GCCGTGCGCGCGACGAGCTGCAGGCGCTGCTCGAGCGCTGGGAAGCGCTGTTCGAGCGTTCGCAGGCATGACGGCCGAAGACATGGTCGATCTGCTCCGCGAGCTCGTCGAGCTCGAGTCGCCGACCGGCGAGACGGGCGCAATGCAGACCCGGCTGGCGGCCGAGCTGCGCGCCCTCGGCGCCGATGTCTCGCTGCTCGGCGAGCACGTGTGCGCCGACCTCCCCGGTGACGGCCCCCCGCTCCTGCTGCTCGGCCACCTCGACACCGTCTGGCCGCTGGGGACGCTCGAGCGGCTGCCCTTCCGAATCGAGGACGGCCGGGCGTACGGGCCCGGGAGCTACGACATGAAGGGCGGCCTCGTCGTCCTGCTGGCTGCGCTCCAGGAGGCCCGCGGCGGGCGCGCGTTGAGGATCTTTCTCACCGCCGACGAGGAGCAGGGGAGCCTAACCGCCGGGCGCTGCTCGAGCAGGCGGCCGCGGGCGTCGCCGCGGCGTTTGTCGTCGAGCCCCCGACGCCGAACGGCAATCTCAAGACGGCACGGAAGGGTCTCGGCCGCTTCCGCCTTACCGTCCGCGGCCGCGCCGCGCACGCCGGCACGGGGGCCGAGAAGGGTGTGAGCGCGATCGACGAGGCGGCTCGGCAGGTGCTCCGGCTCCACGCACTGAACGACGAGGAGCGCGGGATCGCGGTCAACGTCGGCGTGCTGCGCGGCGGCACCGCCGAGAACGTCGTCGCGGCGGAAGCGGAGATGCTGATCGACATCCGCATCGCCCGTGCGGCGGACATGGCCCAGCTCGAGCACTCTCTCCGAGGGCTGCAGCCGGAGCTCGACGGAACGAGGCTCGACGTCGGCGGCGGCTGGACGCGACCACCGCTCGAGCCGACGCCGCAGTCGCTCCTGTTGTTCGCCAAGGCGCGCGAGCACGGGCGTCGGCTCGGCCTCGATCTTGGGCACGGCTCCTCGGGCGGCGGCTCCGACGGCAACCTCGTGGGCGCGCTCGGGATCCCTGTGCTCGATGGATTGGGCGCCACAGGAGGCGGCGCGCACGCCGATCACGAGCATGTCGTCCTCGACTCGCTACCGGTGCGCGCGCAACTGCTCTCGGCGCTCTTGCGCGACCCCGGTCTCTAGGTGAAGAATCGCAGCGACTTCCTTCTACTCAGGAGGTGGTAATGGCTGCACGTGAGGACGAGCGCGTCATGATCTCGGAGCGGATCGCTCCCGGCGCGCTCCCGAGGGTCCTGGACTCGCTGGACATGTCGATCATCTTCCTGGCGATCGTCCTCTTCATCGTCCAGGCGTCGGTGATCCAGCCGGCAGGGCCCGCTGCTTACACGTACTGGATTCTCGGGTTCCTCCTGTTTCTCATCCCCGGTGCGCTCGTGACCGCGCAGCTCGGGCAGATGTTCCCCCAGGAGGGATCGCTCTACGTCTGGACGCAGAAGGCGTTAGGCCCGTTCTGGGGCTTCTTCGCCGGCTTCTGCGCCTGGTGGCCCGGGGTGCTCGTGATGGTCGCGACGTCGGACCTCGTCGTGACGCTCTGGCAGTTCATCAGGCCCGGGAGCCTCTCCAAGACGTGGGAGCAGATGCTCGTCATCCTCGCCGTACTCTGGTTCTCGGCGGCGCTCTCGTCGATCCGGCTGCGGGTGACGCAAACGTATGCGAACTTCGTCGTCTTTTTCTACGGCGGCGCGATCTTCCTGATCGGCCTCGCCGGCGTCCTCTGGCTCGCCGGCGGGAACAGCTCGGCCAACTCGTTCTCCGGCGTGCACAACTGGGTCCCGCACGGGAGCAATTGGACGTTCTTCGGCCTGGTGATCCTCGCCCTGCTCGGGATCGAGGTGCCGCTGAACATGGGCGTCGAGATCGTTCACCTGAAGGCGATCAAGCGCTACCTGTTCTGGGGCTCCCTCGTCACGATGGTCGCGTACCTGTGGGCGACGTTCGGAAACATGGTCACGATCCCGCTGAAGGGCAACAACTCGACGACCGGCGTCGTTTCCGCCGTCCAGGCCGGCTTCTGGCACGCGCACTGGTTCGCGGTGATCGTCGCGCTCGTGCTGATGTGGTTCTTCATCTCGAACACCGTCGTCTACAACTACTCGTTCAGCCGGCTCCTGTTCGTCTCGGGTCTCGAGCGGCGGATGCCGGCGGCGGTGGGGCGCGTGCACGAGAAGACGAAGGTGCCGGTGAACGCGGTGCTCGTGCAGACCGTGCTGGCGTCGATCTTCGCGATCGTCACCTTCGGCCCGTGGGGATCGAGTTCGAACTTCCCGAGCCAGGTCTATCTGATCTTCCAGGCGGCGGTGACCGTGATCTGGTGCCTGTCGATGGTGCTGCTGTTCGCGGACATCTTCCTCGTCAAGCGGGCGTTCCCGCAGAAGTTCGAGGAGGTGCGCGTCTCGCGGACGGAGCTGCTCTTCCTGAGCGGAATCGTCGGCATCGTCGCTTCGGCGATCGGTGCCGTCGTCACGTTCAAGACGCCCTGGAATCCGGATCTGTTCTCGAACGCGAGCTGGCGCTGGTGGCTCGCGGGCGTCACCGCCATCTCGGTGCTCGCCGCCGTGGTGATCTACGCGATCAGCGAGTACACGCACCGGCGGGAGGTTCCGAGCCCAACACCTTCGCCCGCGAGCTAGGTGGAGGCGCAGGACGTCGTCAGGCAAGCGGACGAGGCGGGTCTCCGCCTCGTCCGCTTCCTCTGGTGCGGGAACGACGGCACCGTCCGCGGTAAGGCGAGCGGCAGGCGCGGGCTCGAAGGCCGCATCGAGAGCGGCATCGGCCTGACCGTCGCGATGCAGGCGATGAACGGGCTCGACCAGCTCCAGCCCGTCGACGGGATGGGCCCGGTCGGCGAGATCCGCCTCGTCCCCGATCCCGAGACGTTCCGCGTGCTGCCCTACGCACCGCACACGGGCGCGATGCTCGTCGACCACCTGACGCTCGACGGCGGGCCCGCGCCTCAGTGCCCGCGCTCGTTCCTGAAGCGCCTGGCGGCGCGGCTCGCGCAGCGCGGCGAGATCCTCGAAGTGTCGTTCGAGAACGAGTTCTCGCTCGCGACCGCCGTCGACGGCGCTTTCGTTCCCGTCGACGCGAGTCTCTGCTTCTCGACGATCGGCATGACAGCGTCGCAGACCTACGTCGACGAGCTGGTCGGCGCGCTCGCGGAACAGGGCATCGACGTCGAGCAGTACTACGCCGAGCTCGGTCACGGACAGCAGGAGATCTCGACCCCGCACGCGCCCGCGGTCCGCGCCGCCGACGAGCAGATCCTCGTCCGCGAGACGATTCGCGGCGTCGCCGCCCGGAACGGCCTCGTCGCCTCACTCGCGCCGAAGCCGTGGCCCGAAGGTGCCGGAAACGGTGGGCACATTCACTTCTCCCTGTGGGACGAGCGCGGCAACCGCTTCCACGACGGCTCGCGGGCCGACCGGCTCTCAGACGAGGCGCGCGCGTTCATCGCAGGCGTCCTCGATCACCTGGCGGGACTCTGCGGGCTGACTGCGCCGAGCTACAACTCGTACCGCCGGATCGTGCCGCAGTACTGGGCCGGCGCCTTCACGTGCTGGGGCCACGACAACCGCGAGGCCCCGATCCGAGTGCCGTCGGTCTTCAGCGGGATGGAAGAAGCGTCGACGAACGCGGAGCTGAAGGCGGCAGACGCCAGCTGCAACCCCTACCTTGCGGTCGGCGGCCTGATCGCCGCCGGTCTCGACGGCATCGAGCGGGGCCTCGAGCCGCCCGACCCCGTCGAGGTCGACCCGGCGACGATTCCGGAGGATGAGCGGGCGCGACGCGGGATCCTGCCGCTTCCGGCGACGCAGGAGGCTGCTCTGGATGCTCTCGACGCCGACGCCGTCCTCACCGGCGCGCTCGGGCCGGTGTTGACAAAGTCCTATCTCACCGTGCGCCGCTCGGAATGGGCTGCGTACTCGGCAGGAGACGAGGCATTCGAGCAGCAGGGCCACTTCTTGAAGTACTGAGCTCGGGAGGGCTCGTCGACCACCACGCGCAGGTCCCGCTCTCGTGAGTCACTGCTCGCCGAAGGTCGCGACGACCGCCTCCGCGACGACCTTCAGCGGCCGCCCCGAGACCTGCGACGCCTTGCGCAGCCGCGCGAACGCATCGGCCTCCGACAGACCCTCCTTCTCCATCAGCAGCCCCTTCGCGCGCTCGATCGCCTTGCGCGCGGCGAGCGCCTCCGCCAGCGACTCCGCCTCCTCGCGCAGCGCCGCGAGTTCCTCGTGCCGCGCGCGCGCCGTGTGAATCGCCGGCAAGAGGTCGCTCTCGCGGAACGGCTTCACGAGGTAGCCGAAGACGCCGGCCTCGACCGCGCGCGACACCAGCTCGTCCTGCCCATACGCCGTGAGCATCACGATCGGGATCGGACGCTCGTCGAGAATCTTCCGCGCCGCGTCGATGCCGTCGAGCTTCGGCATCTTCACGTCCATGATCGCGAGGTCGGGCTCGAGCTCGCGTGCAAGAACGACCGCCTCCTCACCGTCGCGAGCCTCGCCGACGACGTCCATGCCTGCGCGCTTCAGCAGCTCGACAAGATCGAGCCGGATGATCGTCTCGTCTTCGGCTACGAGGATCCGGATGCGCGCAGGCTACCCGGCAGCGTCCACCACGTCATCACGTCGGCAGCGAGCCGCCCGGCGATCACCGCCGGATCGCGCGCGGTGAGCTCGCGCGTCTCCTCGAGTCCCGTCGTGTAGACGCCGAGCCCGCGCAGGGATTCGTCCGGCTGGTCATCAAAGGGGCCGGCGAGGAGCAGCACCCCGCGCTCGCGCATCGCCTGCAGGTGCGCGAGATGCTGCTCCTGAATCTCTTCGAGCCGTCCCTCCGGGTAGTCCGGCGCGTCCGGGGGACGGCGAAGGAGGACGAACGTGTACCGCTCGAGCTCCGTCACGCCTCCGGCATTCCCGGCAGCTGCTGCGCGAGCATCCACGCGTTGCCGTCGGGATCGTAGAACGTCGCCAACTTGACCATGCCGTCGATCTCGTAGGTGTCGCCGTCGAACTTCGTTCCGAGCGACTCGAGGTGCTTCCGCGCAGCGTCGATGTCCTTGACGGAGAACGTCGGCACGGTGCCCCCGTGCTTCAGCTCCTCGCTCTGGCCGAGCCCGATCGTGATGCCGGCGTACGGCGTGCGCACTTCGCCCCACCCGTGCTTGTCGAGGCGGTAGACGAGCTCGAAGCCGAGCGCCTTTCGGTACCACTCGACCGCCTCGTCGAAGTTCGACACGTTCACGGAGATGACGATCGTGTCCGCGTACTCGAACGGCGTCGCCAGCGGCTCTGTCGCCGTCTGGGTCATGGATTCCTCCTTGTGGTTGTCCTGACCCGTTTTTATACTAGATACGGTTTCGTGTCAACATGTCGATCGAAGACCTCATAGCGCTTTGCCACCACCGCTGGTCGGCCCCGGTGCTGGCCGAGCTGGAACGGCAAAAGGGGAGCCGCTTCGTGACGCTGGCCAACACGCTCGGCGTCGGGCGGGAGTCGCTCAAGCGGACGCTCACCGCACTGATCGACCTCGGCCTGGTGTCGCGAAACCCCGGCTACGGCCATCCGCTGCGGGCGGAATACGTGCTGACGCCTCGCGGCCGGCCGGTCGCGGCGCGCTGCGTGAAGCTGCTCGCGGCGCTGAACGGAACCGCGGATGTCGCGCTCCGGAAATGGTCGCTTCCGGTACTCGCAGCGCTGCGCCGGCCGAGCCGCTTCTCCGAGCTCCGCGCCGAGCTCCCCGGCGTCACGGCGCGCGCGCTCGCGTTCGCGCTCAAGGATCTCCAAGCGGTCGGCCTCGTCCGGCGCCTCGTCGACGACGAGACGTATCCCCCAACCGTCGTCTATGCGGCGACGGGAGCGGCGCGACGGCTCCGGCGCGCGCTCCCCTGAGCGGGTGCGAGGCAGTGCGGGCAGGCGACCCAGCCGAATCGGAGCGGCGCGCCGCACGAGCGGCAGTCGGCGCGAAGGGACTCGCCGCACCCTGGGCAGGAGCGGAAGTCGGGCCGAAGAGGTGTCAGACAGACCAGGCAGCGCTCGCCGGCGTCGAGCTCGGCCTCGAGGTAGCGGCGCCAGACGCGCCGAGCCCGGTCGTCCTGTTCCTCGCGGCACGGCCGGAGCAAGGCGTACAGCGCCGCACCCGCGAAAGGCAGCAGCGCCGCGCCGCTGATAGCGGCGCGGGCGGCGCGGCGGCTGCAGCGACGTCTTGCGTCCGCCGCCGTCCAGCTGATCGAGCCCAGCCAGACTGCCGTCAGTCCCCATGGCCCGAACCAGTGGACGGCGGCGAATGCGAGATCCATCCCGCATTCAACGCGTGCGCAGGCGCAACCGTTGCGCTGATTTTCTTAAACGGGAAAGACGACCTCGGCGCGCGTGCCCCCGTCGGCGCGGAGCTCGAAGCTCCCCTTCAGCTCGTCCCGGACGAGCGCGCGCACGATCGACAACCCCGTTCCCTCGGCATCGTCGCGGATGCCGTTCCCCGAGTCGGCGATCGCCAGCACGACGTCGCCGTTCCGCCTCTCCAGCTCGATCCGCACGGTGTCGCCGCCGTGCTCGAGGGCGTTCTGGAGGAGTTCGCTGAATACGAGCGCGAGCGCGGTCGCGCGCGCGCCCGCGAGCGACACCGGCTCGAGCGCGCACTCGACGTGCTTGCTACCTCCGATTCCCTGCACGAGCATCGCGCGCAGCTTGTCGATCAGCTCGCCCAGCTCGATTTCGTCGTCTCGTCGCGTGGTCAACACCTCGTGAACCGACGCGATGGCGAGGATCCGGTTCACCGAATGCTCGAGCGCCTCGCGCGGATCGACGCCGTCGGTCGCGCGCGCCTGCAGCCGCAGCAGCGAAGCAACGGTCTGCAGGTTGTTCTTCACGCGGTGGTGGATCTCTTGCGCGAGCACGCCCCGCATGACGGCGCGCCCGTGCTCCAGCGCGACGGCCGCATGGTGCGCGATGGATGCGAGCAGCTGCCGGTCGGCTTCGGAGAACGGCGTGTCGCGGTCGCAGACGAGCTCACCGATCTGCCTCCCGCGCCAGCGGAGTGGCAGCCGCTCGGCGAACGCGCCCGCCCGGCCCTCGGGCCAGGCGATGTTGCCGTCCTCGAGCACGAGTGCCGCGCCGGTCGCCTCGAGCGCATCCATCGTTGTGCGCACGATCGCGGCGAGGGACTCCTCGAGGTACAGCGACTCGGACACCGCCTCAGAGATCCGCGCGAGCGCCTCGAGCTCGTCGACGCGCCGCTGCGCATCGGAGTACAGCCGCGCATGCTGGATCGACTGTGCAACCTGCGCCGCGATCGCGAGCAACAGCTCGATCTCGGCCTCGCTGAACTCGCGCGGCTGAACGGTGCGCACGTTCAGTGCGCCTTCCATCCGGTCGCGGGCGAGGATCGGCACGGCGAGAATCGATTGGAAGCGGTCTTCCGGCAGGTTCGCGAACGCCTTGAAGCGCGGGTCGAGCTCCGCGTGCGCCGGGATCATGACCGGCGCGTGCTCCGCCGCAGCGACGCCGGTGATCCCCTCGCCGAGCTTCATGCGCGGCCGCTTGGTCATCTCCTCGACGCGGGTGCCGTGCGTCGCCCGGAGCACGAGCTCGTCGGCGCGCTCGTCGTAGAGGTAGACGAAACACGCTTCTGCACCGAGCGCGTCGGCAACCTTCTGCGCGACGAGCCCGAGCACCTCCTCGAGGTCGAGCGTCGAGTTGACGGCCTCGATCGTCTCCGTGAGCAGGCGCAGGTGTCTTTCGGTCGCGTCCACGATGCAAGTGTAGGAGTGTCCGGGAGCGGGGTTAGGGTTCCGGCGTGAGCGAGTACCAGTGGCTCCTGTTCCTGCACGTCACGGGCGCCTTCTTCCTGGTCGGCGGCATCGTGATCGCCGGAACCCTGAACGTCCTGGCGCAGCGGCGCGTCCGGCCGAGCGAGATCGCGCTGCTCCTCGGACTGACACGGCTCGCGGTGCCGGCGATCGGGATCGGCGGGCTGCTGACGCTCGTCTTCGGGCTCTGGCTCGTGCACTCCGCGCCGTACGGCTACGGCTACGGGCAGGCATGGGTCGTCGCCGCGGTCGTGCTCTGGATCGTCGGCAATGCGATGGGCGGCGCAGGCGGACGGCGCGAGCGGAGGACGCGCGAGCTCGCCGAACGACTCGCCGCGGAAGGCGACGGGCCGAGCCCGGAGCTGATGGCGCGCCTGCGCGATCCTGCGACGCTCGTCCTCAGCTACGGCGGCGGTGTCGCGATCCTCGGCATCCTCGTCCTCATGATCTGGAAGCCGGGCGGATGACGACCGCGTCGATCTGCGGCCCGACCTGCGGCACGCCGCTGTTCCTCCACGTTCTCGGAGCCATGTCGCTCTTCGGCGATGTCGCCACCGTGACGATCCTCGCGTACGCGGCGCTGCGCAAGCCGGAGTTCGCCGCCATCCTTCGGCGGCTCGCGTTCACGGTGACGCTGCTCGGCATCTGGCCGTCCTTCATCGCCATGCGCATCGGCGCGCAGTGGGTCGCCCGGCACGAGGGGCTGGCGAACTCCAACGCAACGTGGATCGGAATTGGTTTCGGGATCTCGGACGGGGGCGTGATCGTCCTCGCTCTGATAACCGTCGTCGCCTGGCTCGCGCTCAGGCGTCCCCGCGCGGGCCCGTACCTCGCCGGCCTGGCCACCCTCTACCTGATCGCTCTCGGCGTCGCCTGGTTCGCCATGTCGGCGAAGCCCGGCTCTTAACAGAACATTTACCGTTGGCGCGGGAAAAGTTTCACAGGCCGGGAATACGTTCGGGAACGTGAGCGCAGTTGCCTACGACCTCCGCGGCACGAAGGGTTTTCTCGTCGCAGACCGCCGCGGCCGCGTCGTCGGGCGCGTGGAGTGCCCGATGTACGGCACCGCTCCTGACACCCCCGACGCGCTCTCCGTCCGCTCCGGCCTGTTCGCGCGCCGCCGGCGACTCGTCCCGGCCGAGGCGATCGACCAGATTGACGGCACGACGAGGGTGATCGGCCTCCACGTCGAGCGCGACGGCCTCCGCCGCTTCCTCTAAGCCTGGTCCGGCTCTACGCAGGCTGCCAGAACGTAAGGCCCCTACCCGGTTTCTGCTGCTCGAGCCACCTCGCGAAGTCGCTCGCATTTCGAACGCCGTCGTCGATGACCGCTCGGTAGATGTCGATCGAATGGATGTCGGCCCGATCCTGCATCAGCTCCTTGAATGTCAGGATGACGACACGACTCTCATCGGTAAGAACGCGGCGCATCGGCTCGATCAGGTCAACGGACCTCGGTCCCGGGTGGGCGTCCGCGAGGAGCCACATGTCGATCTTCCAGATCTCCTCGTCGCTATTCCGATAGCGAATCTGCCAGTACAAACCCTGATTCTCCTCGGCGAGCTCGTTCGAGAAGCGGACCTTCCAGACTCTCGGATCACGGGCCAGATCACTCACGACGCTGAACCCCGCGTCGACCGTGGGCTCCGGGCAGTAGATCTCGATGTCTATGTCGGGGACGACCATGAGGCCGTAGGCAGCGGAGCCGACAATGCGAGGCGCACCAAACTTGGACCAGCGCTCCAGGAGGTTGAGACTCGCAATGATCTCGACGGCCTGACGCTCCAGGCTCGCTGCTCTGATTAGTACGGCGTCACTCACCGCCAGATCATGGCTTCCCCTCGCCAGCAGCGCGGCTCAGCCGCGCTGCACACCGCGAACTCGTCGAAGAAACACGCTTCCAACGGAAGCCTTCCCCCCGGAAATGCGAAGCATTTCCGGGGCTGAACGACCACGAGGTGTCCAAAAAGGAGCACCTCGTAGTCGGCCGTCAGTCGGCTCCACATGGCCGCAAGCCTGCGGGGCCGGACTTCATTGTCGCAATTTGCTGGAGAACCGACAAGTCGACGTGGGGGAACCCATGGTTCCCCCATGAGCCCCCTCTCTATGAAGGAGGGCCGGGTGTCAAGTTTCGTTGCTGGTCCGATGGCTTCCTCCGTTGGCGGTCAGGGGTTGGAGCGTGGCTCATCTCTCTATTGCACGGTCGTTGCCGGTGATGAGTTGGGTTGGGGCTGCTCCGGTAGCGCAATTCCTTTCGGGGCCGTCATGCGGCCAAGGGGGCTGTGGCGCCTGCCGGAGCAAAGGGACGGTTGTGGCTGAGCATGTGCCAGATCGCCTCGGCTTGGCGACGGGCGATCTCGATCGCGGCGATCTTGCTGCCTCGCTTTTTGCCGTGGCGAGCGCGCATCCGCTCGACGATCGGTCGGTAGCGGGGGTCGCGGCCGGCCGTGTGGGCGGCCTCGATCAGCGCCCAGCGCAGGTAGTTGGGCCCGTTCTTGCGCAGCGCGCCGCGGCGGTCGCGCTCGCCGGACTGGTCGACCTTGGGGCAGGGGCCGGTGTAGCCGACCAGCTTGCGCGGTGTCGCGAAGCGGGCGATGTCGCCGATCTCGGAGGCGATCGTGAACCCGAGGATCCAGGCGATGCCGGGGCAGGTCACCAACAGCGGGATGTAGTGGTGGTCGGCGCCCAGCTGGCGCAGCTCGCGCTCGCACCCGTGGATCTGCTCGTCGAGCGTGTCGATCAAGGCGAGCGACGCCTGCAGCGTCGACGCCCAGGGCTCAGGCAATTGCAGGCGCTCGAGTAGCCGCCGGCCGCCGGCGCCGAACAGGTCGCTGCCCGGGCTGGGGACGCCGTGCTGGAACAGGATCGAGTGGACGCGGTTCTTCAGCGAGCTGCGGTGCTTGACCAGATGCAGCCGGAAGCGCGCCCGCTCGCGCTCGGCCCTGACGGCCGGGTCGGGCAGCCAGATCTCGGGAACCAGGTCGAGCCGGGCGAGCTCGGCCAGCACCCAGCAGTCGATCTTGTCCGTCTTGCAGGCAAGCGGCGCCAGCCCGCGCGCCTTCACCGCATCGGCAATCCGCACCTCCCACCCGGCCAGCTCGAGCCGGTCGTGCACGAAGCGTGCACCACTCATCGACTCGATCACTGCCAGAACCGGCGCATCGCCCAGTCGATGCACCAGCTTCGCCAGCCCGTCACGATCCGGGGGCACCGCGCCGATCGCAACCCGCTCGCCCTCCCGGTCGAGCGCCTGCCAATCAAGACGCTTGCGGCTGAGATCCAATCCGACGTACAACATTGCAGGGGCCTCCCTTCGTCTTATCGAGGACGCGTGGAGTTTCCCTCCACGGGAGGCCCTCCTTCATCAGATTCCTTCAAAGATTGGCCGTGAAGGATTCGAACCTTCGACCTTGGGATTAAGAGTCCGGGCAGATTCGACGCGAGAAGCCGCAACCCGTTGCAATAAGCTGCAACGCGGCATGCAACAAGCTGCAACGAACTACGGTAGATGCGGGAACATGGAGAAAACGCTCGCGTGACTCGACGAGTGCTTAGCCTCGCCGCGCCGCGAGCGCGGCCCCGGTTAGGCGCTCGCGGTCTGGTTTCAACTCGATTCCCTTCTCGGCCAGCACACGCGCGACGAACGCGCGCTTGTCTTCGGTGTAGGGGTTCGGCTGCCCGGCTATGGCCGCGTGGTTCAGCTTCCACGCTGCGTACTCGGCCGCCAGCGCGGGATCGTTTCGTAGCGCGTCGCGGAATTCGAGTCGCTCCCGCCAGAGATCGCTGCCAGGCCGTGTGAGGTGGAGATGGTGTGTGTGTTGCCACCAGCCTGCGGCGAGGTCAGGCTTGTAGAAGGCGTGCGCTTCGGGACGATGCTCGTGGTAGCGGTAGCCGAATGCGCGGAGCGGTTCGAACGCCGCCCGGGCTGCCTGGACGTCACGCACTCCCGCGACCATGTCGATGGTCGGTTTCGCGGCGAGACCTGGGACGGCCGTTGAGCCGACGTGGTGGATCCCGCCTTCCAGCCATGACTCGAGCAATCGCTTAAGCGCAGTCCACTCAGCCTCAAACATGCGGGGCCACTCAGGATCGTACGGCCCGACGACGGCGACACTACGCGTCGCAGCGACAGTCTAAGAGGGCTGCCACCGGCGCTCCTGCGATCAGGTTGGAAGAGCCGAAGGGCGGCTTTGCTGCTCACCTCGTGGTCTTGGTGTCCGACACCGAGTCGGCGTCGGCGCGTCTTCTCGCGCGTGAGCGTACCCAACCCCCCACAACTCGCCGGCGGCGCGGCTTTTGCCGTGCCGCACGACCACCAAGAGAGGATCAGCGTTCCGTCGCCCGCCAACCAATCCGCGCCCAAGGGGCGCGCCCGAGCAGAAAAGCGAAGCGGTGCGAGGGAGGAAGAGAAAGCAGCGTTCAGTTGCCCTCCAACCAATCCGCGCCCAAAGGGCGCGGCCCGAGCAGAAAAGCGAAGCGGTGCGAGGGAGTCATGGGCCGTGAAGGATTCGAACCCTTCGACCTTGGGATTAAGAGACGGCCTCGGCGACTTCGGCGGGCTTCGGCTCCGCTGGAATCGTGCGGGTTTCAGGCAGCGCGATGGTCTCCGCGTTTCGGCCGCGTACGGTGGCTTCGGTTGCCCCAATGGTGCCCCCGAGTGAGCCCGTCGAGGAACGCCGCATCCGGCAGGCTGTCGGCGAGCTGTTGCGTCCGCTCGACGCGGAACACCTCGATGGCGCCGGCCCGAGCTGGACCCTTGACTGCTTTGGGTGGCCACACGAGACTCGGCCCATGCTGGCAGGTTTTCGACGCTTCGTCGTAGCATCCACCTTCGCGTCCTGGTCATCTGCGGCCGTGACCAGGGCATCGCAGGACAACGGCACGCTGCGTACGCGCCCGTGAGCGCCACCCGTCCTGGGGCCTGTCGGCGGGGCAAAACGCTCCACGTCCTCAAGGGAGGGACTCATGAGCTCAGGTTCTCCAAGCGGCCGCAACATCCGCCGTATCTTCAGCGTCGTAGCACCGACCGTCGTGCTCGCCTTGGTCCTGTCGCTGGCCGCGTCGACGTCGGCGGCTACGTCGCAGACGACGAGCCAGACGGTATTCCGGCAGCAGTTCACGACCTACCTCGTCCAGATGCAGAACGTCGCAACGGCGATGGAAGCGACGCAAGCGGGGCGAGCGGCCTTCAAGCAGGTGCGGTTCGATCCGGAGAGGGGCGTCGCGCGAGCCCGCGAGGCCGTCCGCACGATGACGCCCGCGCGGCTCGCCGTGCTGCAGAAGGCGCTCTCGGCGTATCCCGCGTGGCGCACGATGCCGGCGAAGCTCGGAACGCTCGTCCGTCGCTTGCGGGCTGCGTCGTCGCGTTCACTCGCGATCACGCCTGACGACTGCGCCACCGCGCGCGCGGCCGGCTACACCCAAACCGACGTCGAGATCGCGGCCGACGTGGCGCTGGCGGCGGACGTCATCCTCGAGGCCATCCCCAGCGACACGCTTGCGGAGCCGGTGCGAATCGTCGCGGTGATCGTCTGGGCGATTCCGCAAGGCGTCCTGCGCGGCTTCGAGCATCTCTACAACATCGCCTCGGCGTGCGATGACGCCGATCATCAGGCGCTGGTCAGCCAGAATCTCGACGTCAAGGTCTCGACGCGGGCGACGCAGACGTCGCTCGATTCGCTGACCAACAACTTCAACACGTTCAACACGACCTTCAATACCCTCAACACGCTGGTCAACTCGAGACTCGACGTCGCCGTCTCGACGCGGGCCACCCAGGCGAGCCTGGATACATTCCACAACGAGTTCACGAGCAACGCGACGATCGTGAACACGAAGCTCGACTCAGCGAATACCAAGCTAGACAACCTGGCGATCCAGGTGGGCAACAATGGGGCGCTCGACCTGCGCCTGAAGATCGAGGAGGACCTCTCGCAACCGGGCGCTCATCCGATCGCGCTGTTCGAGATCCCAGCCTCCGGCGGCGGTTACCTCGACCTCACCCGTTCGATCGTGGCCGACACGATCGCGAAGATGCAGGCGGCAGGACAGGGCATCGGTCAGGCTCAGGCGTTCCTCGCGGCCGGCAACGCCGCGGTGAGCGCGCACGACTACAAGACCGCGTACGCGGACTTCGGAAAGGCTTACCGCGCCGCGGCATAGTCCGGCCTGAACGTCGAGGCGGAGAAGCTCTCCACGGGCGGCTTCTCCGCCTCGACCCGCGGCGAGCCGATGCCGACCGACAACAACAGTGCTTATAAGCAGGGACTTTCGATGGGCCGTGAAGGATTCGAACCTTCGACCTTGGGATTAAGAGTCCCCTGCTCTACCAACTGAGCTAACGGCCCGGGAACGAACGCCAGTTTAGCCCGGAGGTTCGGCGCAGAGCTCCTTTCAAAATGAACCTTGTGTCGCCGGGGTGCGGTGGACGAAGTGCACGCGCCGCACTCGGTCGACGCGCCAACTCCCGTCCTCGACGATGAGCACGAGGTTGTACGCGCCGAGCCCGGCGTCAGGCGCCGCCAGCCCGACCATCATCGGGATCTCGGGCCGCCTGGTCGCGCCCGGGACAACGAACTCGGCCTCGCGCCGGCTCAGGATGTAGACCGCCTGCGGTGCGGCCGGGTCGCGGCTCGCGCGGGCGATCGGAACCGGGGGGTAGCGCGTCGTAAACCGCTGGACGGGCAAGCCGCTCGCCCACTCCGCGCGTGAGCGCCCGGCGCGCAGATGCTCCGTGCTCAGGTCGTAGCCGCAGGCGGGACTTCGGTTCAGGATCACGTCGGCGACGAAGAGCGCGGTCGTGTTCCAGGCCGTCGAGATGCTCTCGCCCACTGGGATCCGATCGGAGCAGGCAGAGCTGCCGGCCCCGTAGGTGCTCGTCCCGACCAGGCGCCAGAACGCCCCACCGCTCAGCGCAAGGCCGGCGAGAGCGACGAGGGCGTAGCTGGCGATGAAGCGAGGGCGATATGAGTTGCGACTCTGCCGGCTCACCGAGACAAAGTGTCCTCCGAAGACATCGTTCTCGCCACTCCTTCGCGACCGTGGCGGCCGGCCGTTCGGGCCGGAGGAAATCTCGACATCCTTGCAACCAGGACTGCACAGTCGTATACCTACGCCACAAATCTGCGAAAGGAGCGGAAGTGAAACGAGGACCACACGGCCTGTTCCGCCTGGTTACGGCGCTCGCGACCATCGCGCTCGTCGTCGGGGTCACCGCGGGCGCGACAGCCGCGAAGACCGGGGGTGCGGCAGGCGCTCAGGCGCAGCAAGCAACCACGATCAGCCTTGCCCATTGGAGCTCTAACCCGGTCGAGCTGGCGTCGCTTCGAGCGACGCTTGCCGCATTCGGGAAGGCGTACCCATCGATCAAAGTCAACGAGATCAATCTCGATCCGTATCCGGAAGGCATGCTCGCCCGCTTCGCGGCCCGCAAGCCGCCGGACGTTTTCTACGTCGACTCGAGCGTCTTCCCCGACTGGGTAGCGCAGGGTTTGCTTGAGCCGATCAACAGCTATCTGGCGAAGGCGAAGGTGAGCACGAAGCCGTTCTATCCGCGGCTGCTCAGCGCCTTCCAGTACAAGGGCAAGCTGTACGGCCTGCCCAAGGACTGGTCGCCGCTCGCGACCGAGACGGACACCGCGGCGCTCGCGACGGCTCACGTGTCGCCGCCGACGACGTGGGCGCAGCTCCAGAGCGCCGGCACCGCGCTCAAGGCCGCCGGCCAGCCCCCGATCTGTCTCGGCATCGATCTGGCACGGATCCTGGCTTTCATATACCAGAACAACGGCGGGTTCCTGAACGCGGCCAGAACGCAGGCGATCGTCAACTCGCCGGCGAACAACACGACCGTCTCGACCTACATCGGCTGGCTCAAGAGCGGGATCGCCCAGACGCCGGCGCAGCTCGGCGTCGGTTGGTGTGGTGAGGCGCTCGGCAAGGAGAAGGCCTCGATCATCTTCGAGGGGAACTGGGTGACCAGTTACCTGAACGAGACCTTCCCGAAGCTGAAATGGAAGACAACCGCAATGGTGAAGAACAAGTCTCGTGGGAATCTCGGCTTCACGGTCTCGTACTCGATTGCGAAGGACTCGAAGCACAAGGCGCAGGCCTTCACGCTGCTGAGGTACCTGGAGGGGACGACCGGCATGCGGATCTGGACGCAGGCGGTGGGTTACCTTCCGTCGCGGAGCGACATCACACCGCCGGCAGGTCGCGCCGTCTTCCTCAAGGAGGCCGCGGCCACGCATCCGTGGCAGTTCGCTCCCGGCTTCTCGAAGGTGATCGAGACCGCCAACAACGAGCTGCAGGCCGCCTACGAAGGCAAGGAGTCGGTCAGCGCGGCGCTTGGGAACATCCAGAACGCGGCGAACGCCGCACTCAGGCACTAGGCGTTCGGAGCGCCGTCCCGTCCCCGGGCGCTCCTTCGGGAGCGCCCGGGGACGAGTTCGTCCGAAGGAGTGATCGAGTGGCGGGAGCGACAGAGACGAGGCCGGTCCGAACGGGAAGGTTCGACACCGTCGGCAGCGCCAAGCTGCGCGAGGCCTTGGTCGGCTACACCTTCGTCTCGATCCCGGTGCTCTTCTTCGTGCTGTTCTTCATCTTCCCGATCGGCTACGCGCTCTACATCAGCTTCTTCGACTGGGGAGTCCTCGGGAAAATCGGCTACGTCGGCACCAAGAACTACCGCAACCTCTGGCACGACCATCTGTTCTGGACGTGGCCGCCGAAGCGCGGGCCCGCGATCTGGAACACCTTCTACTACACCGCGATCGTCGTGCCGACGCAGATGGCGCTCGGACTCGCGCTCGCGCTCGCGGTCAACGCGAGGATCCGCGCAAAGGCGTTCTTCCGCGCCGCCTATTACTTCCCGTCGCTGACGTCGTCGGCCGCGATCACCGCTGTCGCGATCTACATCCTCAACTCAGGCGGGCTGCTGAACTCGGCGCTCGGCAAGATCGAGGGACACCCCGTGCACACGCCGTGGTTCGGCCAGTCGTCGACGGCGCTCGAGTCGATCATGGGCCTGAATGTCTGGACGACGTCGGGGACGATGATGCTCTTCTACCTCGCGACGCTGCAATCGATTCCAACCGACGTGTACGAGGCGGCGGCGATCGACGGGACGAGTCGCTGGCGCACGTTCTGGAAGATCAC
>DASWGR010000016.1:0-27008 GCA_036393535.1 Gaiellaceae bacterium
GCATCGCGATCATCCGCGCGATCGCGGACGAGGTCGAGATCGGCGCCCAGCCCGGTGGCAAAGGATCGCGTCTCCGCTTCGAGAAAGCCCTGAACTAGCCCCTCCGGGCTGTATTCTCGCGACCGTTCGTCCCAGGGACGCACCCAGACCATGCTCCAACCCGTCAACGCCGGACACAAGTCGCTTGCCGACTACGCGACGATCGCGACGCGTGGGCTGATGGACGAGATCAGGCGGCTGGCCGAGCCGCTTGCAGGGAAGCGCGTTGCGCACCTGTCGGCGACGGCTTTCGGCGGCGGCGTCGCGGAGATCAACTACACGCTGGTCCCGCTGATGCAGGACGCCGGCCTCGAGACCGAGTGGCGGATCATCCACGGCGCCGAGGAGTTCTGGAATGTCACGAAGACGATCCACAACGCGCTCCAGGGAAACCCGCAAGGTCTGACCGAGGAGCAGCGGGAGATCTTCCGGCGCTACCAGGAGCTGAACGCGCGCGAGTTCGAGGACGACTACGACTTCGTCATCGTCCACGACCCGCAGCCGGCCGGGATGATCGACTACTTCGAGAATTCGCGCGCACACTGGATCTGGCGCGGCCACATCGACTTCTCGACGCCGAACAAGGAGGTCTTCGACTTCCTCCTCCCGTCGATTCGCCGCTACGACGCGGCGATCTTCCACATGCGCGAGTACGTGCCGAGGGCGGAAGGCCTGCCGCCGTGCTACATCTGGCCGCCGGCGATCGATCCGCTGGCGCCGAAGAACATGGCGCTGTCACCCGAGGATGCGGCGTACATCGTCGACCAATTCGGGATTGACGTCGAGCGGCCGCTGCTGACGCAGGTCTCCCGTTTCGATCCCTGGAAGGACCCGCTCGGCGTGATCGACGCTTACCGTCTGGTGAAGAAAGAGTTCCCGGACGTGCAGTTGGCGCTCGTCGGCTCGATGGCGCACGACGATCCGGAAGGCTGGGACTTCTACAACCAGACGGTCGCGTATGCCGCAGGCGATCCGGACATCTACATCCTCTCCAATCTGAACAACGTCGGCTCCGTCGAGGTGAACGCGTTCCAGGTGCATTCGGCCGCGGTGATTCAGAAGTCGATCAAGGAAGGCTTCGGGCTCACGGTGACGGAGTCGCTCTGGAAGACGCGCCCCACGGTCGCCGGCCGGGTGGGCGGCATCGTCGCTCAGATCCAGGACGGGGAGACGGGGTGGCTCGTCGATTCCGCCACCGAGTGTGCAGAAGCGTGCATCGAGATCCTGCGTGATCCGCAGGAGGCGCGGCAACGCGCGCTGCGCGGGAAGGAATACGTGCGGCGGCACTACCTGACGCCGCGTCTGCTTCGTGACTGGCTCGTGCTCATGAACCGGCTGCTCGGCAACGACACGTCCGGTGCCGAGATCTCGGTTGTCGCCGCCGTCTGAGCCTCCCGTGCGCCGCAAGTTGATCGTCGTCTCGAACAGAGGGCCTGTCTCGTACGGCCGCGCCGCCGACGGGACCCGGACCGCAAAGCGCGGCGGCGGCGGCCTCGTCACGGCCTTGCGCAGCCTCGTGCAGTACCACGACGTGACGTGGATCGCGAGCGCGATCACGGAAGAGGACCGCATCGTCGCCGGCGAGACGCGCAACGAGACCGCGCGCGACGGCTCGCCCTACAAGCTGCGCCTCGTCGCGCACGACCGTCAGGCCTACGACTGGTACTACAACGTCGTCGCGAACCCGATGCTCTGGTTCGTCCAGCACTCGCTGTGGGAGTTGCCGTACGCCCCAAAGGTCGACGCCGCATTTCACCGGGCGTGGGCCGAAGGCTACGTCGCGGTGAACGCGAGCTTTGCGGCGGCGGTCGACGCCGAGCTCGAGCGTACGCCCGAGGCCGCCGTGTTCTTCCACGACTACCACCTCTATCTCGCGCCGCGCATGGTGCGCGAACGCCGGCCGGACGCCGCGCTGATGCACTTCGTGCACATCCCGTGGCCCCAGCCCGACTACTGGCGCATCTTCCCGAAGGACGCGAGGTCCGCGATCCACGAGGGGCTCATTGCCAACGACGTCATCGGTTTCCACACCGAGCGGTGGCGCAGGAACTTCATCTACAGCGTGCGCGAGCTGCTCGGTGAGGACGTGACCGCGAAGACCGTCACCGCTCCGATCTCGGTGGACTCCGCGGAGTTCGCCGAGCTCGCGCAGAGCGACGCGGTGCTGAGCGCCGAACAGGAGATAGCCGCCGGGCGCCCGGAGAAGCTCGTCGTGCGCGTCGATCGGACCGATCCATCGAAGAACATCGTGCGGGGCTTTCGAGCCTTCGAGCTTTACCTCGACGCTCATCCGGAGATGCACCGACGGGTGGGGATGCTTGCCTTGCTCGACCCGTCCCGGCAGGACATCCCCGAGTACGCGGAGTACCTCGGCGCGATCCAGCGCGAGGCGCGCCGGGTCAACGATCGCTTCCAGCAGAGCGGCTGGCGGCCGATCGACCTGCAGATCGCCGACGACTTCGCGAAGTCGGTCGCGGCATACAAGCAGTTCGACGTCCTGCTCGTGAATGCCATCTTCGACGGCATGAACCTCGTCGCGAAGGAGGCGCCGCTCGTCAACGAGCGCGACGGTGTCGTTGTCCTATCTGAAAACGCAGGCGCGCATGCCGAGCTGGGTGATTGGGCGCTGACCGTCAACCCGTTCGACGTTGAGGGTCAGGCCGAGGCAATCGGGCGTGCCCTGTCGATGGACGCCGGCGAGCGGCATGCGCGGCTCGAGGCCATTCGCGCTCATGTGCGCGAGCACGATCTGAACGAATGGACGGACACGCTGCTGGCCGCGCTCGACCGCGTAGCCGCGCCTGCCCGCCGTTAGGATCGACTACGGCATGGGCGAGTTGAGCCACGTCACCGAGGCGGGTGACGTTCGCATGGTGGACGTCGGCGGGAAGCCGTTCTCACGGCGCCGCGCGGTTGCGCGCGCCACCGTGCGGATGGCGGCGGAGACGGCGCAGCGCTTGCGCGAGCTGCCGAAGGGCGATGCGCTGGCAACCGCGCAGGTGGCGGGAATCATGGCGGCCAAGCGGACGAGCGAGCTGATCCCCCTTTGCCACCCGCTCCCTTTGTCCCACGTCGAGGTGTCTCTCGCTGTCGGCGCGGAGGGCGTCGAGATCACCGGCGTCGTCGAGACGACTGCGCAGACCGGTGTCGAGATGGAAGCGCTGACGGCGGTCTCCGTTGCCGCGTTGACTGTGTACGACATGGCGAAGGCGATCGACAAGGGCATGTCGGTGACGGAGATCACGCTGGTTGAGAAAACGAAAGAGCCGGAGTGAGGGCGGCGGTCCTCACGATCTCCGACGGCGTTGCGGCGGGGGAGCGCGAGGACGAGAGCGGTGCGCTGCTGGTCGAGCTGCTCGCGGGCGAGAAGTACGAGGTCGAGCACCGCGTCGTGCCCGACGAGCGGCCGCAGATCGCGGCGGCGCTCCGCGCGTTGTCGACGAACGCGCGTGTGATCCTGACGACCGGCGGTACGGGCGTGTCGCCTCGAGACTTCACGCCGGAGGCGACCGAGTCCGTGATCGAGCGGCGCATTCCCGGGATCGCGGAGGCCCTCCGTGCAGATGCAATCCGGCAGACACCGCACGGGCTGCTCGGCCGCGGTCTTGCGGGCATCCGTGGACAGACCTTGATCGTGAATCTCCCGGGATCGCCCGGCGGCTGTCGCGATGGCTTCGCGCTGATCAAGCCCGCGTTGTCGCACGCCGTCGAGCTGATCGCGGGCGGCCGCTCCGAGCATCGGCCGACGTGACGGCCACAGCCGCGCTCCCCCGTCGTTTTGCCTCGCTCGTAAAGATCGAGCACACCGTGTTCGCGCTGCCGTTTGCGTACATCGGCGCGTTGCTCTGCGTCCGCAGCGTCCCTTCTGCGCACGATCTCGTCTGGATCACGCTCGCGATGCTCGGTGCGCGGTCACTCGCGATGGGATTGAACCGCGTGATCGATGCGGAGATCGACGCGCGCAATCCGCGCACCGCCGATCGCGAGCTGCCTGCCGGGCGGCTTTCGCGTGTGCAGGTCACGGCTTTCTGCGCGCTCGCGTTGGCGCTCTACCTCGTGTCTTGCTTCCAGCTCGACCCGATCGTGCGCTGGTTATGGCCGATTCCGCTCGTCGGGTTCGTCGTCTATCCGTACCTGAAGCGCTTTACGTGGCTGAGCCATATCTGGCTCGGGCTGGTGGACGGGCTTGCGCCGGTCGGCGCGTGGGTTGCGATCACCGGCCGGCTGCCGTGGGAGGCGTGGGCGCTCGGCGCGGCGGTCGCAGTGTGGATCGCCGGCTTCGACCTGTTCTATTCGTTGTTCGATCGCGAATTCGACGTCGAGCAGGGTCTGCACTCCGTGGCGGTGCGTTTCGGCGTCGAGGGCGCGTTCTGGGGTGCACGCCTTTTGCACGTCTTGACGGTGGTGTTGCTCGGGGCGGTGGGCCTCGGCTTGCACCTCGGCTGGTTCTATTGGCTCGGCGTCGCGGCGGTCGCAGCGCTGCTCGCCTACGAGCACTCGCTGGTGAAGCCCGGCGACCTCCGACGTCTCGATGCAGCGTTCTTCACAGTGAACGGCGTGATCAGTGTCGTGTTCTTCGCGTTCGTGCTGGCGGAGGCGGCGCTCTAGCCGAGCTCGAAGCGGCACGCGCTCCAGGGCCAGTCTGCTCTGCTTTTGCAGAGGCCGGCGCGGACCGGGTTTTCCATCACGTAGAGGCAGACGTGCTCGAGCTCCTCCTCGTCGAGTGACCTGCACCAAAAGCGGTCGCCGAAGACGTGCCCCCAGCGTCCGTACTTGGCGTTGAACCCCTGAGCGTAGTCGCCGTTCAAGATTTGCATCCCGTCGGAGAGATTCTCGCGTATCGTGTCGAGCACCAGGTGGTAGTGGTTCGTCATCAGGCAGAACGCGTGACGCGTCCACTCGTAGTGGTGGACGGCGAGCGCGAGGAGGCTGAGGAAGTTACGCCGGTCGTTGGCATCGTGGTAGATCGGCATCTTTGCGACCCCGCGCGTCGTAACGTGAAAGAGCCCGTCAGGGAAGACAGATCGGGGAAGCCTCGGCATCGACTCAACCTATGAGGCGGGCTGCCTGAGGCCGGGTACCGAGGAGCCGCCTGTGGGCAAAAAGTCACACTCCCGGCACGAACTCCATGTCCCGACGGACCAGGCCCGGCCATGTGACTGGCAGCCACGTCGGGGACAGTCCCAGGCGTGTGACGCTCCGCCATGCCCGGAAGGGACGCGGATGCGGCTGTTGGTTCTGGCCGGGCACGACTACAGTGGCCTGGTGATTCGGGCACGAGGGGTGGAGAAGCGCTACGGCGACAAGCGCGTCCTGCGCGGCGTCCGGTTCGACCTTGCGCGCGACGGCTTCCTGCTCGTCACCGGGCCGAATGGATCCGGGAAGACGACGCTCCTCAGG
Organism: Gaiellaceae bacterium; assembly: GCA_036393535.1. Classification (GTDB taxonomy): domain Bacteria; phylum Actinomycetota; class Thermoleophilia; order Gaiellales; family Gaiellaceae; genus 3-1-20CM-4-69-9. Next base: position 5,440 of record DASWGR010000016.1, read on the forward strand.
CTTTGCGCCGGGCTCGCGATTCCCACGGCCGGCGAGCTCGAGGTCACGCTCGAACGCGGACGCATCGGCTACCTCGCACACGAGCCACTCGTCTACCGCGAGCTGACCGCGCTCGAGAACCTCGACCTCTACGGGAAGCTCTACCGCGTCGCGGAACGGCGCGAGCGAATCGGCATGTTGCTCGAGCGCTTCGGGCTCTGGGACGCACGGCACGATCGCGCTGACTCCTACTCGCGCGGGATGATGCAGAGGCTCGCTCTCTGCCGGACGCTGCTGCACGACCCGGAACTGCTCGTGCTCGACGAGCCCTACAGCGGTCTCGACGAGGAAGGGGCCTCGCTGCTCGACCGCGAGCTGGAGGAGCGCCGCCCGAGCTGCGCGCTCCTCGTCTCGACCCACGATCCCGGCCGGATCGACCGCTTCGCCACGTCGAAGCTCGCACTCGCGTGATGTACTTCGCCGACGTCGGCGCGCTGGCGCGCAAGGATCTTCTGCTCGAACTGCGCGCGCGGGACACGTTGCCCGCGATGCTGCTCTTCGTTCTCTCCACCCTGGTTGTGTTCCACTTCGCCCTGCCCGGCAATTCGTCCGAGCTCGCGGCGACGGGGCTGCTCTGGGTGGCGATCGTCTTCACCGCGCTGCTCGGTCTCTCACGCGCCTTCGCTGCGGAACGAGAGCAGGGAGTCATCGACGGCCTCGTCCTCGCACCGAGCGACCGCAGCGCGATCTGGCTTGGCAAGGCGCTCTCCGTGCTCGTGTTTCTCGGACTCGCCGAGCTCGTAGCGCTGCCCGCGTTCGCGCTCTTCTTCGCACCGGTGGACGGCCCGATGATCCTCGGTGTCGTCCTCGCCGACCTCGGCATTGCCGCAGTCGGGACGCTGCTCGCCGCGATGGCCGCCGCCAGCCGGGCCCGCGAGCTGTTGCTCCCGCTGATCTTCCTGCCGCTCGCGATCCCGATCATCATCGGCGGCGTTGGCGCGAGCGTCACGGACGACCCGGCCCGGTACGTCTGGTTCCTCGTCCTCTACGACGCGCTCTTTGCGATCATTTGCTGGGCTTCCTTTGAGTACGTCGTTACGGAATAACCGCCTGGCCGCGCTCGCCGCGCTCGCCTTGGTTCTGGTCACCGCTTCGATCGCGCTGGTCTTCTTCTACGCGCCCGTGGACGCCGACGGACTGAACCAGAAGATCTTCTACTTCCACGTCGGCATCGCCATCACCGCGTACGCCTGCTTCGCCTGGGGAGGCTGGAAGGCGCTGCGCGTGCTCTGGAAGCGGGACGAAGGCGCGGATCTCGAAAGCTACGTGGCGATTCACCAGGGCGTGATCTTCGGCGCGCTCACCCTCGTGACCGGCTCGATCTGGGCCCGCTACAGATGGGGACACTGGTGGGAATGGCACGAGGACCAGCTCGTTCTCTTTCTCGTGCTCTTTCTCTTCTACGCCGCGTATTTCATGCTGCGCTTCTCGGTTCCAGCCGGACCGCGGCGGGCGAATCTCAGCGCCGTCTACGCACTCTTCGGTGTGGCGCTCGTGCCCGTCAGCATCCTCGCGATCCGACTGTCCGAACGCTTCATCCACCCGGTGGCGTTCGACAGGGGCGGCCCGAACATGGCCGGCTCGCAGTTCTTCACGTTCTGCGTCTCGCTGGCGGCGATGCTCGCTCTCGCCGCGACGCTCTACCACGTCGAGCTCGCGGGGAAGCGCATCGACGTGCGTCTGCGCGAACTGCGCGAGGCGCTGCGATGACCTCCGAGGAGAAGTACGTCGCAGCCGCCTATCTCGTCATCTTCGCCGTCGTGCTGGCCTACGTGCTGATCATCGCGCTGAAGCTCCAGCGCCTCGAGCGCGAGTTGAGCGAGCTCGCGGAGCTGGCGCGCACGAAGCAAGAAGAGCGGAAGGCGGTCGCAGTTGGCTGAGCTGCTCTTCTGGCCCGCGCTGCTCGCGTACGGAGAGGCTGCCGTCGCGTACCTGAACGACGCGCGCCATCCCGAGGCCGCGGGCCGGCTGGCGACCTGGGGTGTTCGGGTCGGTTGGCTCGTCCAGACGGCGCTGCTCGCCGTGCAGGCCGCGCGCGCGGACGGTTTTCCGTGGTCGAGCTGGGGTGGCTCGCTCAACCTGTTCGTCTGGCTCGTCGTCGGTGCGTACCTGATCTGGGGCTGCCAGCCGCGCTACCGCCTGCTCGGGCTCGCGGTCCTGCCGCTCGCCGTCGTGTTGTTCATCCTTGCTCGTGTCGGCGGCGGAACCGGGGTCGGCGGCCGCAGCCATTACTCGAATCTGTTCCTCGTGCTGCACGTCGGGCTCGTGCTCGCCGCCTTCGCGGGCTTCACGCTCGCCGCCGCCCTTTCAGCGCTCTACCTCTGGCAGGAGCGGCGCCTGAAGCGCCATGAGAGCTCGATCCTTCGCCTGCGCGCGCCTGCCCTCTCGCGGCTGGACGAAGTGGCGGCCCGGACGATTGCGGTCGCGCTCCCTGCGCTCACGCTTGGGATCGCGGTGGGCATCGCACGCCTGCGCGACCGCGGCGGCGGCTTTGACGTGCTGATGGCGGTCACCATCGTCACCTGGACGGTCTACGCGGCCTCGCTCGCGCTGCGACACCTCGCCGGCTGGCGCGGCCGGCGCGCCGCGTATCTCGTTCTCATCGGCTTCGTCCTCGTAGCAGTCGTTCGCCTCGCCCTTCCCGTCACCCACTTCGCGACATGAGCATCGTTCTCGTCGGCATCTCGCATCACCAGGCGCCCGTTGAGTTGCGCGAGCGTGCGGCGCTCGACCGGACGCGCGCCGCAGAGCTGGCGCAGGCGCTCGCGGGTGCTCAAGGCGAAGCAGTGTGCCTGTCGACCTGCAACCGCACGGAGCTCTACCTCGCGGACGAGTCCGGAGACGCCGCAGAAGGGAAGGCGGAGGCCGCACTGCTCGCGCTCGAGTCGAGGCTCGGCCCCGCCCTTTACCGGCTTCGCGACGAAGAGGCGGCGCTCCATCTCTTCCGCGTCGCGGCCGGCCTCGACTCGATGATCCCCGGCGAGGGAGAGATCCTCGGGCAGGTGCGGATAGCGTACGAGGCCGGCGCGACCGGGCCGTTGCTCGACCGCCTCTTCCGTCAGGCGCTTCAGGCCGGAAAGAAGGCGCGCTCCCGGACCGCGATCGGCGAGAGCCCGGCATCGGTGTCGTCGGCTGCCGCGGCACTCGCCGAGCAGGTGTTCGGAGAGCTCGAGGGGCGGAGCGTCCTTGTCATCGGTGCCGGCAAGGTCGGCGAGCTGGCGATCAAGAACCTTGTCTCGCGTGGAGCCTCGATTGCGTCAGTCGCCAACCGCACGGGGCAGCGCGCCGACGAGCTCACGCAACGTTTCGGAGGCGAGGCCTTGCCCCTCGATCGCATCGAGGAGGAGCTCGCCCGCGCGGATGTCGTGCTGTCCTCCACGAGCGCTCCCGGTTGGGTTCTCACGCGCGAGCAAGTCGAGCAGGCACTACCGGCGCGCAGGGGACGCCCGCTCTTCCTGATCGATCTCGCCGTGCCGCGTGATCTCGATCCCGCCATTCACGAGCTCGAGGGTTGCTACCTCTACGACATCGACGATCTCGAGGCCGTCGTGGCCGAAACGCTGGCCGGCCGGCGCCGCGAGGCCGAGCGTGCGGAGACGATCGTTGCGGAGGAAGCGGACCGCTTCCGCGCTTGGCAGGCGTCGCTGGAGGTCGTTCCCGCGATCACTTCTCTGCGCGCCCGGGCCGAACAGATCCGCGATGCGGAGCTGCGCCGCGCCAAGCTGAACGACGCAGAGCGTCGCGCTGCAGAGTCCGTGACGGCGGCGGTCCTGAACAAACTCCTGCATCTCCCGACAATTCGCATGAAACAGGCAGCCGCGGCGGCCGACGGAGTGATTTATGCTGATGCGGTGCGTCACCTCTTCGGTCTCGAGGACGAGCGCTGAAGTCGGCGAGCCTGATCGGTCGCCCGCTCCCCGTCCAGGCCCCGACCGCATTCGTGCGCGTCCGCAGGCGCAGGCTGTGCGGTCAGACGCGGGTCAAGCGCACCTGGTGCCGTGCTGATCCGCGTCGGTTCCCGCGGCAGTAGGCTCGCGCTCACGCAGGCCGAGCTGGCGGCGGCCCGGCTGCGCGGGCCGGGAATCGAGATCGCGCTCGTTCCGATCACGACCGCAGGCGATCGCGACCGGACAAGCCCGTTCGGAGAGATCGGAGCGCGCGGCGTCTTCGTCAAGGAGCTGGAAGAGGCGCTGCTCGACGGACGCATCGACGTTGCCGTGCACTCGGCGAAGGACATGACGTCCAGCGACACCGACGGGCTCGCCGTCGGCGCGTACCTGGAGCGAGAGGATCCTCGCGACGCACTCTGTGGTGCCGCGACGCTTCGTGCGGGCATGCGAGTGGGCACGGCGTCGGTCCGGCGGAGGGCGCAGCTGCTCGCCCTCGAGCCGACACTCTCGATCGAGCCCATGCGCGGCAACATCGACACGCGCCTGCGAAAGCGCGGCGAGCGAGGACTCGACGCGATCGTCCTCGCAGCGTGCGGGCTCGACCGCCTCAACCTCGGCAAGGAAATCGGCCACCGCTTCGATCCCGACGAGATGGTCCCCGAGGCTGGACAGGGCGCACTGGCGCTCCAGGTTCGGGCGGGCGAAGAACACCTCGTCGGCGCAGCCGACCACGGAGAGACGCGCCGGCGGGTCGAAGCCGAGCGCACCTGCGTCGCCGTGATCGGTGGCGGCTGTCTCGCTCCGGTCGCCGCGCATCACGACGGCGCGCGGTTGACGGCTCTTGTCGCGGCCGAGGACGGCAGCTGGATCGAGCGCCGCAGTGGCGACGACCCCGGCGAGGTCGCAGCCGCGCTGATGCCGTTCGTCTCGGTCTGACGTGCGCGTGGTCGTCACGCGGCCGCAGGCGCAGGCCGAACCGCTGCTGAATGCCTTGCGCGCGGAAGGATTCGAGGTGGTCGCATGCCCGGTGATCGAGACCGAGGCAATCGACGACGGTCCGATCGACGTGAGCGGGTACGACTGGGTGATCGTGACGAGCGCGAACGGCGCTGCGGAGCTCGCCGCTCGTCATCGCGGCGAGCTTCCTCGTGTCGCAGCTGTCGGGGAGGCGACGGCCGCCGCGCTCGCGCCACACGGCATCGCCGTCCACCTCATTCCCTCGCTGGCATCGCAGGAAGGGCTCCTGGCCGAGCTCCCGCGACCCGTCGGCCGGGCGCTCTTCGTCGGTGCCGAGCGCGCCCGCAGGCTCCTTGTTGACGAGCTCCCGGCGGACTTCCGCGCGGTCTACCGCACCGTGGAGCTCGCGCCCCCGCCTCCCGACGGCGACCTCGTCCTGCTCGCGTCACCTTCCGCCGCAGACGCCTGGGCCAAACTCGGCTCGACCCTGCCCGCGATCACGATCGGACCGGAGACGACGGCCGCCGCCCGCACCGCGGGCCTGACCGTGGTGGCGGAAGCAGTCACGCAGGATGTCGCGGGCCTCGTAGACTCCGCCGCGCTGTGGCGCGCGTCATCACATTCCTGACGGACTTCGGCCTGCGGGATGACTTCGTCGGCACCTGCCACGGTGTGATGAAGCGGATCGCGCCGGAGGTCGAGATCATCGACATCACCCACGGCATCGCGCCTCAGGCCGTCCTACAGGGAGCCCTCACGCTGGCCAACACGCTCCCGTTCATGCCCGAGGGAGTCCACCTCGCCGTCGTCGATCCAGGGGTGGGCGGCGCGCGGCGCGCGCTTGCTCTGCGTGACGGACACGGGCGCGTCTACGTCGGGCCGGACAACGGACTGCTCATTCCGGCCGCCGAGAAGCTCGGCGGAATCGCCGAGGCGCACGAGCTCGCAAATCCCGAGTACGCCCTCGAGTCGGTCTCGCGCACGTTTCACGGCCGCGACCTCTTCTCTCCGGCGGCCGCGCATCTCGCACTCGGCGTTCCACTCAGCGAGCTCGGGCCGCCGCTCGATCCGGAGGCGCTGGCCCGTCTCGACATTCCCCAGCCCGACGTCGGCACGACCCGGATTCACGCAACCGTACTGTCGATCGACCGGTTCGGGAACATCGGGCTCAATCTCGAACGCTCGCACCTCGACGAAGCCGGTGTCGTCCCCGGGACCCGCGTCGAGCTGCAGACCGGGCCCGAACGCTATTACGCCGTCGCCGCGCGCACGTTCGCCGACGCTAGGCCGGGCGACATCATCCTCTACGAGGACGCCTACCGGAACATCTCGATCGCGATCAACGGCGGTAACGCTGCGGCGATGTTCGGGATCAAGGAAGGTCAGGACATTCGCATCCACCTGGATGTGTTTTGAATCGCCGCGCTCTCGGACGGACGTTTGCGCGCGTGGCGACGAACGCCGTTGTACGGAGCCCGCAGCTCTGGCGTTTCTTCCGCCCGCTCGTACGCAAGCAGTTCGATGCGATCGCCGGGAGCTGGGACGCGATGCGCGATCCGACGCATCTCGAGCCATACGAGGCCGCGTTGGCTGCGGTCGACCCGGCTCCAGCCAGGGCGCTCGATCTCGGTACCGGCACCGGCGAGGGCGCGTTTGCGATTGCACGTCGCTTTCCGCGAACTGAGGTGGTCGGAGTCGACCTCGCCGATGCAATGGTTGCGGAGGCGAGACGCAAGACGCCGCCGGAGCTCGCCGGGCGTGTGCGTTTCGAGAACGGCGACGCGTCCGCGCTCGCGTTTCCGGGCGCCTCGTTCGACCTCGTCGCGCACGCGAACATGATCCCGTTCTTCGACGAGCTCGATCGCGTGCTCGCGCCCGGCGGCCAGGCGGTGTTCGCATTCTCGCTCGGCCCGGGAACCCCGATCTACGCCACGCCAGAGCGCCTGAAGGAGCAGCTTGGGCGCCGTGGATTCACGGACTTTGCGGAGTTCGATGCCGGCAAAGGCACAGCGCTGCTTGCTCGCAAGGGAAACCGCGCATAAGCTTTGAGCACAAGGTCGTTCGCGGCGCGGTATCACCGGTCCGGACGGCCTTCCTTTATGGAAGTGGAAGCTAGTTGCGCTCGAGCACAACGTCGAAGCCGCGGGCTTTCGCCTGGGCGACGAACGCTTCGGCCTCGCGCTGGTCCTCGAAGCCTGCGAGGTACGCCTCGAACCCACCGCAGGGGTCGTTGCGTAGCTTGACGCCCGTAAACCCGGCGGCGGCGGCGCGGTTGACGATCGCCGTCGCGGTGGGTCGATCACGGCCGTGGCCGAAGATGGCCTCGAGCCGACCGAGCGGCTTCGCCTGGATGCACTCGAGCGTGACGGCGAAGCCTTCGCGCCGAGCCTCGTCCTGGAGGTCGACTCCGATATCGAAGGTGTCGATGCCGCGAACGACGACCCGGAAGTCGTCGCAGCCCTCGATGATGTTCGCGTTCACGAATCCGCGCGAGGTCACCTGAGTGCGGAATGTCAGGGCCTGCTGGTGCGTCTTACGCCGCCCGAAGACTGCCTCCAGCCCGCTGACGAACTCGAGTCGTCCACAGGCCTGCTGGGCGGAAACGACATCGGGTGTCGAGCGCGACAGGCCCAGAGACGGCAGCGATGCTGCAAGCCCGCCGGCCAGGCAGGCCAGCGCAAAGACACGTGCGACCCTCACGGGCACAGTCGTACCAGACCTCCAGGCGGGTGGTCGCACTCTTAACGAATCCTTTAGATCCCTCTAAATCCCCATCGCGGAGGTGGCGAGGGCCGGAATCGAACCGGCGACACCACGGTTTTCAGCCGTGTGCTCTACCAACTGAGCTACCTCGCCCGGCGGGCCGCAGTCTAGCCGCGACTAGACGTCGGCTCTCGCGGCAGCGAGCCGCTCGACCAGGGCGTCCACGAACTCCGCTTTCATCAGAACCGCGTCTGCGCCGGCCTCCGTCACCGCGTCGTGGAGCGCGCGATGCTCGTCACCCGTCAGTGCGATCACGCACATGCTCGGATGATCGCGCCTGAGCCTGGCGACCGCGGATACGCCGTCGAGCCGCGGCATATGCAGGTCGATGACCACCGCGTCGGGCGACAGTTCGTCCGCGAGCTCGATCGCGGCAAGCCCGTCGAGAGCGGTGCCGACGACCGCAAGCTCGGGCTGGCGCTCGATCAACGGTGAGAGCGCTTCCAAGAAGGGGGCGTCGTCGTCGGCAAGGAGGACTCGGATGGTGCCTGCCGCATCGGCCTCCTCCATGGATCCGCAAGTTAGCCTTGTTGGGCGTGTCTTTTCAACCACCCCGCCGAAAAGTCGCTGTTATTGGCGCGACGCTCGACCTCGGCGCCGGACGACGGGGCGTTGACATGGGTCCTTCCGCGATCCGCTACGCAGGGCTGGCTTCACGCCTCGCCGAGCTCGGATACGAGTACGTAGACCTGGGAAACGTCGAGACTGCGGTCGCAGAGGCCACGGAGACCGGGGACGAGCATGCCCGCTTTCTGCCCCAGATCAAGGAGACCTCGCAGCGGATCGCCCAGCTCGTGTGGCGTGCAGCGCGCGACGGGTTTGTTCCCGTTGTGCTCGGTGGTGACCATTCGGTGGCCCTGGGAACCCTCGCGGGCCTGCGCGAGGAGCACGGCCCGGGCGGTGCGATCTGGTTCGACGCGCACGGGGATTTGAACAGTCCCGAGACGAGCCCGACCGGCAACGTGCACGGGATGGTGCTCGCGGCAGCGCTCGGTCTCGCGGGCGATCGTTTTCGAGGCGAGGACTGGGGCCTGCCTGCGCTCGAGCCGGGACGTGTTGCACTCGTGGGAGTGCGCGCGCTGGACGAAGGGGAGCGCGAGTTGCTGCGCGACCTCGATGTGAAGGTGTTCACGATGAGCGACCTCGATCGTCTCGGCGTCGAGCACGCGGTCCGAGAGGCGCTCGCACACGTGGCCGGCCCCGGCTTCGTACACGTCAGCCTCGACATGGACGCGCTCGATCCCGATGTTGCGCCCGGTGTCGGAACACCGGTACGCGGCGGCCTGTCCTATCGTGAGGCGCACCTCGCCATGGAGCTCGTTGCAGAGTCCGGCCTCGCGTCCTCCCTCGACGTCGTCGAGGTGAACCCGGTACTCGACCGGGAGAACGAAACCGGCAAGCTCGCGGTAGAGCTAGTCGCAAGCGCGTTAGGAGCGCGAATCTTGTAAGTGTTCGCCGGGTCGGCGCCTAGGAGCGCGCATCCTCTAGAAACGAATCGACCGCGTCCGCGGTCTGCTCGTACGCATCCCAGTAGACCATGTGTCCGCCGGAAACCTCGACGACCTCGATCAGGTCGCCGAGCGCGGCCCGGTAGGCGTCGATCTGGTCTTCGCGCACGAGACCGAACTCGCCTGCATGGACGAGCAGGGTCGGCACGCGCAGCGTCTCGGGCGGCGGCGGGGGAGTCGTGAGCTCCCCGTACATCGAGACGACGGCGCTCTGGCAGTAGCGGAACCGAAAGCGGCCGTCGGGGTGTTGCAGCAGGTGTTCGCGCATCTCCTCCTCGAGATGCTCGCGCGGCGTCGGCATACCGGTCTCGAGTCGTGCCACGATTGCATCCTCCGCCGAATCGAATGCGCGGTCGGCCCGCTCACGTTCCGCGAAGTCGAAGCCGACGTGCGGAAGAAGCTGGATGGCGGGGTCGAGCAGAACGACACGATCGATGCGGTCCGGTGCGAGGACCGCCAACTCCAGCACGAGCCGCCCGCCGAACGAGTGGCCGACCCATTGCGCGCGGCGAACGCCGGCGGCGTCGAGTGTCTCGAGCACGTCATGCGCATGGGTGGCGAAGGTCCACGGCGGTTCCCAGCCGGAGCTGCCGTGCCCGCGCAGATCGGGAGCGAGAACGCGGAAGTGGGGCGCAAGCCGCTCTTCGGCGAGCTTGCGAAAGCGGCGCCCGTGCGCATTCACTCCGTGGAGGCAGATCACCGGGGGCGAGGACGGATCGCCCCACTCGTGCAGGTTGAGCTCCATCAGCGCTGCTGCGCGAGCGCGGCCACCAACTCGCCGGCGTCACCGTGGAAGACGACGTCCGCCCCCTGTTCCATCCCTTCATCGCCGTCGACCGACACGATGACCGCCGATTTCACGATCCCTGTCAGCTGTTCGAAGTCTCCGGGGACGCCGAGAGCGATGAGGACGCGCGGTGCGACCGGGCGGCCGTAGAGCCCGATCTGACGGTTGCCGGGAAGGTCGCCCCGCGCGCATACCTCGCGCGTTCCTCCGACGGCGACTCCTTCGGCAGTCCAGCCCGGCGGTGCATCGGGCCCGAGCAGCACGACGACATCCTCCTCGTCGAGGTCGAACGCCGCCGCCGGCCGGCGCTCCACGAGCGCGGAGCGAGGTTCCGGCAGCGGATCGAGCTCGAAACGCTCGACTCTAGCCGTCTGCTCGCGCGGCTCGAGCACGCCGAACATCCGTGGGCGCACGGTTGCGAGCTGCGGTGTCGTCCTGCCCATGATGACCGAGACGATGTTGCCGCCGTACGCAGGCTTCGTCTGGATGAGACGGCCCGCGCGGTCGATGCCGAGGTTTACGCAATCGCCCGTCATGCCGAGCTCCAGCTCTCCCGCAGCGCGCGGGCCGAGATCCCGGCCGTTCGCCGTTGCAGGAATCGCAAGGACGTGTGGCCGTAGCCGTTGCAAGACCTGAACGAGCGCTGCACTCCAGAGCTCGGGGTGGTAGCCGTCTAGGCGTTCGTTCTCGACCACCACGACACGCTCGACGCCGTGGTTGCCGAGTGTCTCGCCGACGAGGGTCGCGTCTCGGCCCATGACGAGCGCAACACTCTCCCCGCCAAGCTTGCCTGCGAGCTCGCGGCTCTTGGCGATCAGCTCGAGAGACGTTCTGGTTGCGCGCCCGTCGACGGTCTCGACGAAGGTCCAGGCGTCGTAGCTCTTGCCCGGCTTCTCACCCAGGCGTTCCGGCTTCTCCCACTGGGTGGCTTGCGGAGGGCGTTCGGCCAGGAGCTCGCGCACGATGACGGCCGCTTCCTCCGCGCTCTTCGCGCGCCGACGCGCGCGTTCGGGCGTGACGTCGCGGACCGCCAGCACGCGTGTCGGCGAGCCGGTCTGGCCAAAACGGTCGTCGTACTCGTGCACCTCGCCGACGAGATCGGTCGCGCTCCAGATCTCGATGTTCCCGTCGCGTAGATCGCTCGCCTCGGTCACGCGCGCGAGCGACAGCACCGCCGGGCGCTCGAGCTCGTACGTGTCGTAGCCGGAGTCCGTCTCACGCGTCACGCGAATGCGGCCGTCCACCAGCTCGATGCCGGTGACGCTCGTCAGATGCGGCCAGCCGAGGAACGCGGCGGTCTCCGGCGGCACTTGCCATGTCTCGGAATCGGTGGTCTTGCGACCGCACAGGACGAGGTCGACATCGCCCTCCTTCTGAATCCCCAGCGCAAGCGTGCGCGAAGTCCCGAGCGTGTCCGCAAGTGCGAACACGCGGTCGGAAAGATGGATGCAGCGGTCGGCCCCGAGCGCCAGGCACTCCTTCAACGCCTCCGCTGCCTGCGGTGGGCCCATCGTCATCGCGACCACCTCCCCACCGGTCTGCTTGAGCTCCGCCGCTTGGACAACGGCCGCGGCGTCGAACGGATTGAGCAGGAGCGGCACGCCCTCGCGCCGCAGCGACTTCGTCTCCTGGTCGAACTCGATCGCATCGGCCCGGGGGACCTGTTTGACGAGGCAGACGATCTTCACGTGTGGAAGCCTAATGAGCGATGCTCGCTCTGCTGTACGACATCCACGGCAACCTGGTTGCCCTGGATGAGGTGCTCGAGGACGCGGAGGCCGCAGGAGCCGATGCGTATCTCCTCGGCGGTGACTTCGCGTCGTGGTCGCCGTGGCCTCGCGAGACGATCGAGCGGCTGCGCGGACTGCCGAACACGACCTGGATTCGCGGCAACGGAGAGCGCTGGCTGCGCGAGCCGCCCCTCGACCGACCCGAGGTGATGGCGGCTTTGCAAGTGCGTGATTCCGGCTTGGGCACGGACGAGGGCTGGCTCTACTCCCTTCAGCCCCAGTTCGAGCAGGACGGTGTCCTCTACGTCCACGGCTCGCCGCTCTCGGACGTCGAGAGCTTCCCGCCCGAGCCCGGCGAGGACGACGAGCGGATGCTGAACGGCGTCCACGACACGACCGTCGTCTTCGGCCACAGCCACCAGCAGTTCCGCAGGCCGGGGCCGAACGGCACGACGCTCCTCAACCCCGGCAGTGCCGGCATGCCCCTCGACGGAGACGTTCGTGCTGCCTACGCGCTGCGCCGTGACGACGGCGAGTTCGAGTTTCGTCGCGTCGAGTACGACGTCGAGCGCGCCGCGCAGGCCTGGGACAAGCTCGGCGACGATTTTGGCAAGTTCGCCGCCCAGCGGATCCGTCGCGGCTCCGACTAGTCCGGCGCCTCCTCGCCGCTCCCTGACGGCTCGTAGTACGTCGTGCCTTTCAGCTCGTCCGGGAGGTAGTCGACGTCGAACCCGGCCGGATCGGAGTGGGGATAGATGTAGCCCTCTCCTTTGCCAAGCTTGCGGCCGTAGTAGCTGCCGTCCCGCAGCGCCCTCGGCGGGAGGATGTTTCCCCGCTCCTGCACGTCCTTCGTTGCGCGCTTGATCGCTTCGTAACTCGCGTTCGACTTCGGAGCGCGGGCGAGGTAGATGGCCGCCTGGGCAAGGTTCAGGCGCGCCTCCGGCAGTCCGACGTGCTCGACGGCCTGGGCGGCCGCGACTGCCACCAGCAATGCGCGCGGGTCCGCGTTGCCGATGTCCTCGGAAGCCAGTACGACCATGCGCCGCGCGATGAAGCGCGCGTCCTCGCCGCTCTCGAGCATCGCAGCGAGGTAATAGACGCTTGCGTCGGGGTCCGACCCGCGCATGGACTTGATGAACGCGGAGATGAAGTCGTAGTGCGCGTCGGCGGTCTTGTCGTACAGCAACGGCCGCTTGCGCGCGGCATCGTCCACATGCGCTTCCGAGAGCGGTTCGCCCGCGGCCTGCGCCGTCTGCAGGGCGAGCTCGACGATGTTGTGAACGGAGCGCGCGTCACCGCCTGCCCGAGTTGCGATCAGCCGGAGGAGCTCGTCTGGTATCTCGGCCCCCAGCTCCGCCGCCCCCCGGCGTCCCACGGTCTCGAGCTCTTCCACGGAGAGCGCCTCGAGTTCGTAGACCTGAGCTCTCGATAACAGGGCTGAGTTGACCTCGAAGTAGGGGTTCTCCGTCGTAGCACCGATCAACGTGATCACTCCCTCTTCGACACCCGGCAGGAGCGCGTCCTGCTGCGCCTTGTTGAAGCGGTGGATCTCGTCCAGGAACAGGATCGTGCGCTGCCCGTTCGCGCCCAGCCGCTCGCGTGCGCGTGCGAGAACCTCACGCACCTGGGCAACGGTCGCCGAGACGGCGGACAGCTCCTCGAACGCAGCACCGGTTGCCCGCGCGATGATCCGTGCAAGTGTGGTCTTCCCGGTGCCGGGCGGCCCGTAGAAGATGGCCGACCGGACGCGGTCCTCCCCGATCGCCAGTCGCAGCGCCGAGTTTTCGCCGAGCACGTGCTCCTGCCCGACGAACTCGTCGAGCGATTGAGGTCGCATCCGCAGTGCGAGTGGCGCGACACCCGGGAGCCGCTGCTCCGCCGCGTCCGAGAACAGGTCGCTCATTGCAGGGAAGTATGCTCCGCAGGCCCTTGGCGACCGAGACTCACGAGGACTTCTCCGAGCCGATCCTGCCCGGCAAGGGAGCGTCGGACTACGAGCGCTACCTGCGGACCGACGAGCTGCTCGCGCTGCAGAAGTCGCCGGACGAGCAGGTCCACCCGGACGAGCTGCTGTTCCAGACGGTGCACCAGTCCTCGGAGCTGTGGCTCAAGCTCGGCACCTCCGAGGTTGTGCGGGCGACTGCGCATCTCCGGGCAGGTGAGTTGGCGGCGGCAGTACGGCTGCTCGGGCGTGCATCCCTCTGCCTGCAATTCATCACGCGTCAGCTCGACATGCTGGAGCAGATGTCGCCGTGGGAGTACCAGACCGTTCGCCGCGTTCTGGGACACGGCAGCGGTTTCGACTCACCGGGCTTCCGCGACGTTCGCCGGGTAACACCGCCGCTCGGCGAGGCATTCGAAGCGGCGGTCGAGCAGGCCGGCCTCGACCTCGTCGAGGTGTACGTCCAAGGGCGCGAGCACGAGGAGCTCTATCAGCTCGCCGAAGCGTTGGTCGAATGGGACGAGCGGATCACCATGTGGCGCATCCGTCACTACAAGGTCGTCGCACGCATCATCGGTGACCAGGTCGTTGGGACTCAGGGGACACCGGTCGAAGTGCTCGGAAAGATGATCCACCACAACTTCTTCCCGGCGCTCTGGCGGGCGCGGAATCAGCTGACCGACCGCGCGAAGGAAGAGGAAGGCTGACCTGATGGCGACGGTCTCGATCCGTGAAGAGGTCACCGAGCTCCTACAGGAGCTGATCCGCGTCGACACGACCAACCCGCCGGGGAACGAGACCGCCGCAGCCGAGCTGCTCCGCGAGTACCTCGAGGAAAGCGGCGCGCAGGTCGAGCTGTACGCACGAATACCCGAACGAGCGAACCTCGTTGCGCGCATCCCTGGTCGCGGCGACGGGCCGACGTTGCTCTTCCTCTCTCACACCGACGTCGTGCTTGCCGACGCGGCCGAGTGGAGTGCGGACCCGTTCGGCGGCGAGCTGCGCGACGGCGCGGTGTGGGGTCGCGGTGCGCTCGACATGAAGGGGCAGGTTGCAGCCAGTGCCGTCGCGCTTGCGTCACTTGCGCGTGAAGGCTTCGAGCCTGCGGGCGACCTCATCTTTGCGGCGACCGCCGATGAGGAGGTCGGTGACGGGTTCGGTGCGCAGTGGCTGTGCGAGACGCATCCGGATGCAGTCCGTTGCGATTACCTTATCAACGAAGGTTCCGGGGAAAGGCTCGAGCTCGGCGGCAGGCCGTTCTACACCTGCTCCGTCGCGGAGAAGATGAGCGCGCCCTTCCGCCTGCGCGTGCGCGGGCGCAGCGGGCACGCGTCGATACCGGGGATCGCGGACAACTCGCTCGTGAAAGCGGCGCCGCTGATCACCGCGCTCGGCGAGCACGTTCCCGAGCAACACCTGACGCCGGAGGTGGAGGCGCTGCTCGAGGCGGTCACCGGGAAGCGCCCTACCTCGCCGCAGGACGCTCTCGCGCGGGCGCAAGAGATCGGGGAGTTCTTCGCCGAGATGGTCGAGCCGTTGCTGTCGCTGACGCTTGCCCCGACGATGATCAACGCTTCGAAGAAGCGAAACGTCATTCCCGCGATCTGCGACGTGATCGTCGACTCACGCCTGCTTCCGGAAACGACACCGGCGGAGCAGCAGGCAATCGTGCGCTCCGTGCTTGGAGACGGCGACTACGAGTTGGAGAGCCTCGAGGCGCACGGGGGAACGCGCTCGCCGATCCAGACGCCGCTCTGGGACGCTGTGGCCGGCTGGATCAGCGAGGTCGACCCGGAAGCGAGGCCCGCGCCGATCTGCGTCGCCGGGTTCACAGACAGCCACTGGTTCCGCGAGGCCTTCGGCACCGTCGCCTACGGCTTCTTCCCGCTGCGGGTGATGGACGCCGAGCTGGCGGCCCGCCTGATCCACTCGGCGGACGAGCGCATCCCGGTCGAGGACCTGGAGCTCGCGGTGAGCTTCATGAGGTACGCCGCGCAGGCCATGCTGGCCTGAGCCGGCGGCACCGATTTGCGGAATTCGACTCTGAGTCGATAACCTCGATCGTGTGACCGAGGAGAAGCTCCGGCTCGGCGGGATGGCGCTCGCAAACGGCGTGCTCGTGCATGGGCCCACGGCCTGGGCCTGCGCGATTCGCACGGATGACGGGCAGCTGAAGGTGGCCGCCCAGCGCAAGCGCCTCCGGGCGAGCAAGGTCGAGAGCCCGCTGCTCCGCGGCCCGGTGCGCCTGCTCGATGCCATGGCGATCATCCCGCAGATCAGGCATGCGCTTCCGGAGGCGAAGCTGCCGTTCCAGCGTCCCGCAGTCGTCGCTGCGATGCTCGGCAGTGCCACGGTCGTGAGGCTCTTGCGCGGCTCGCGCTCAGTCGGCCCGGCGGCGCAAGAGCTCGTCAGCGGCCTGCTCTCGATCGCGCCGGCTGCACTTGCCTTGCGCGGCGCGGACGTCGCCGCGTATCACGGGGCAGAGCACATCTCCATCGGCTCCTACGAGCAAGGGAAGCGCGCGGCGAAAGAGCACAACCGCTGCGGTTCGCACCTGATCGGCCCCTTGCTGGTGACGACCGCGCTCGGCAACACGCTCGCGGCGCGTGCCCCCGCCCACGTCCGCGGGCCGGTGAGGCTCGGCGCGCAGCTCTTCGCGCTCGCCGCTTCGACCGAGATCTTCGGCTGGATGGTGCGGAACCCGGAGAACCGGCTCGCGCGTGCCCTGGCCAAGCCCGGCCACGAGCTCCAGCATCGCCTGGCGACCGCGGAGCCGACGCGGGAGCAGATCGAGGTCGCCGAGGCCGCACTCGCCGCCTGCCTCGAGCTCGAAGAGGAATAGACATGGCGTCGCTCGAGGAACGGATTCACGAGCGGCTGCCGCCCGAAATCTTCGACTTGCCCGTCGAGAAAATGCGCGAGGGCTACTACGCCGACGCGTACTTCAACCACGCACGCGCGACGATGCTGCAGGACGGACGCCACCCGCGCGTCGTGATGCAGTTGTTCCAGAAGCGGGACGCGTATCTGGGCGGCATGGACGAGGCGATCGCGATCCTCAAGCTCTGCTCGTACGACTGGGACGAGCTCACCGTGCACGCGCTCTACGACGGCGACCGCGCCGCGCCGCGGGAGACGGTGATGACGATCGAGGGCGACTACACGCTGTTCGCCCACCTCGAGACCGCCTACCTCGGCGTCCTTGCGCGCCGCACGCTCATCACCACGAACGTCGTGCGGGTGCTCGAAGCGGCAAACGGGAAGCCGATCATCTTCATGCCTGCGCGGCATGATCATCACCGCGTGCAAACCGGTGACGGGTACGCCGCGTACGTCGCCGGCCGCGTCGTCGGCGCGCCGATCGGCGTCACCACCGATGAGCAGGCTTCCTGGTGGGGCGGGCGCGGGATCGGCACGGTCCCGCACTCGCTGATCGCGTCGTACGGGGGTAACACGGTGCTCGCCGCGACGAAGTTCGCAGAGTGGGCCTCGGACGACATCAACATCACCGTGCTCGTCGACTTCGAGAACAACTCCGTGCAGACCGCGCTCGACGTTGCGCGGTCGCTCGGTCCGAGGTTGTGGGGCGTGCGTCTCGACACGTCGGAGATGCTCGTCGATCGTTCGCTGTGGCAGGAGCTGGGAGACTTCAAGCCGACGGGAGTCAACGAGCGGCTCGTCCGCAAGGTGCGCGACGCGCTCGACAACGACGGCTTCGAGCACGTGAAGATCGTTGTTTCGGGCGGCTTCACGATCGAGAAGATCATCGAATTCGAGGAGAAGGGCGTGCCGCTGGATGCGTACGGCGTCGGCTCGTCGTTGATCCGCGGCTCGAACGACTTCACCGCCGACATCGTGCTCACGGACGGACGCCCCTCCGCGAAGGTCGGCCGCACGTACAAGCCGAGCCGGCGGCTCGAGCTCGTCACGTGACCGTCCTTTGGGACGTCGACACCCAGGTCGACTTCATGCTTCCGGACGGGAAGCTCTATGTCCGTGGCGCGGAGGAGACAGTCGGCGCGATGAAGCGCCTCGTCGACGCTGCGCGCGCGGCCGGGATCGTGCATGTCGCCTCCGCCGACGACCACGAGCTCACCGACCTCGAGATCTCAGCAGAGCCTGACTTCCTCACGACCTATCCGCCGCACTGCCTGCGCGGTACGCGCGGTGCACGCAAGATTCCGGAGACCGAGCAGGGGGATCCCGTTCCGATCACGCTCGAGCTCTTGCCCGAGCGCTACCTCGAGGGGCGCGAGTTCCTGATCCTGAAGAAGAGCTTCGACGTCTTCACGAACCCGAACACCGACCGGCTTCTCGACCGGCTCAACCCCGACGAGATTGTCGTCTTCGGCGTCGCGACAGACGTCTGCGACGCTGCAGCGATCCGCGGCTTCCTGGCCCGCGGGCTGAAAGTGCGGTTCGTCGAGGACGCGGCCCGGGGGCTCGACGACGAGCGGGTGGCGATCGTTACGGCTTCCTGGCGTGAACAGGGGGTCGAATTCACCACCGCTGAGGGAGTTGCCGCGACTTTCTAGCCACTGCCGGTTGACGCGGGACGCTCCGTGCAGATGATGAGTAAGGGATGCCGGGGGTGGATCTACACAGCTACATGGTGATGCTCAGGGACTTCGTGGTCAATTGGTGGCCACTGTTGGGCCTGACGTTCTACTGCGTGCTGCTCTACATCTTCTGGCGCATGCTGCAGCTCATGCCGCGCGTCAAGCCGGCGACGGTCATGGTCGACCCGCGTACGGCGATCGAGTGGGCCGACATCGCAGGTGCGGACGAGGCGAAGGCGGAGCTGCTCGAGATCGTGGAATTTCTCCGCGACCCGAAACGCTTCGAGGAGCTCGGTGCGGTCGTGCCGAAGGGCGTGTTGCTCTACGGCCCACCCGGAACGGGAAAGACGCTGCTCGCGCGCGCGGCAGCGAACGAGTCGGGTGCGAAGTTCTATGCGCAGAGCGCATCCGCGTTCGTCGAAATGTTCGCGGGCCTCGGTGCGGCGCGCATTCGCAAGCTCTTCGACGAGGCGCGGAAGCACGCGCCCTCCATCATCTTCATCGACGAGCTCGACGCCGTCGGCGCAGCCCGAACGGGCCATGGTTTCAACCGCGAGCAGGATCAGACGCTCAACCAGCTGCTGGTCGAGCTCGACGGCTTCTCCTCCGGCGCCCAGGTCGTTGTCATGGGCGCCTCGAATCGCCTGCAGGATCTCGATCCGGCGCTACTGCGCCCGGGTCGCTTCGATCGGCAGCTGCTCGTCGCGCCGCCGGATCGCAAGGGTCGTGAAGCGATCCTGCACGTGCACACGCGCAGAAAGCCGCTCTCCTCGGACGTTCAGCTCGACCTGATCGCGCGCCAGACCTCCGGCCTGACCGGCGCGGACCTTGCGAACATCGCGAACGAAGCGGCCATTCTCGCTGGGCGGCGCAGTGCCAAGTACGTCAGTGCGCTCGACTTCGACAACGCGCTCGAGCGTGTGGTCGCCGGCCTGCAGCAGAAGAAGGTGTTGACAGACAAGGAGCGGCGGATCCTTGCCTACCACGAAGCGGGCCACGCGCTCATGTCGCATCTGATGGGCGAGCTCGGCCACCTGCAGAAGGTCACGATCGTTTCCCGCGGCACCGCGCTCGGTTACACACTCCACCTGCCGAACGAGGATCGATACCTGGAGTCGAAGGAAGAGCTCATCGACATGCTGAAGATCGCGCTCGCGGGCCGCGCGGCAGAGCAGGTCGTCTTCGGGCGCGTGACGAACGGCGCCGCGAGCGATCTGGAGAAGGTGACCGAGATCGCGCGCGCGATGGTCTTCGAGTGGGGGATGTCGGATGTCGTCACGTCGCGCACCTTGCGCGCGGACAACTACGGGCTCTCCGAAGAGACGAAGCGCATGCGTGACAACGAACAGTCTCACCTGACGGACGGCGCTTACGCGGAAGCCGTCCACCTGATCGAGAAGCACCGAGCCTCGCTCGACCGGCTGAGCCAGGCGCTGCTCGAGAAGGAAACCCTCATGCGCGAAGAGGTGCTGCTCCTGCTCGCGGACGTCGAGCCGGAGTCGCGCGCCTCCGAGACCGTTGGCACCCCTCGCGCGATCGTCTCGATCACCACCGAGGGCTAGACAGCTCAGCCGATAGCATCGCTCGCGTGCAGACGCGGGGGATTCATCATCTAGGGGTCGCGGTCGAGGACCTCGACTCGGCTCTCGCGACCTACGAGCGGTTGTTCGGTGCACAGGTCGAGCACCGCGCGACGGTGGAGGATCAAGGCGTCCGCGCGGCGTTGGTCCGCATCGGCGAGAGTCGCGTCGAGTTGCTCGAGCCGCTCGGCGAGGATACGCCTGTCGGCCGCTTCCTCGCGAAGCGCGGGCCTGGTATGCACCACGTTGCCTACGAGGTAAGCGATCTCGATGTCGCGCTGGCCGAGCTTGCTGGCGCGGGTGCGGACTTGATTGACGAACGCCCGCGCGCGGGGTTGTTCGGTCTCGAGGTCGCGTTCGTCCACCCGGATTCCGTCCACGGCGTTCTCTCGGAGGTGGTTACAGGTGGCTGAACCGGAGCGGGTACGGATCGAAATCGCATTCGACGGCGGCCAGATCATGGGAGCCCTTGTCTCGCCGAGGGCCGCAGATGCCCTCGAGCAGGCGCTCGGCTCGGCAGAGCTCCGCGCGGGCACGGGTGAGGCTGCTCTGGCACTCGACGCCGAAGATGGCCGCTACACGATCGCCCTGCAGCGCGTCGTCTATGTGAAGAGGTTCGCGCGCGAGAGCCGCGTCGGGTTCGGCTCGGCCGCGGCTTGAGGCCGGCCTCCGAGTTACAAGCCCGGCCGCCCCGGGCATTCCCGTGCTGATGGCCGCCGACGAAGCCACCCGCGCTGCCGCGCGGCCTACAAAGGACTCGACCGCCCACATTCGCCGCCTCGTGGAGCGTGGCCAGCAGGGTGACCGGGCAGCGCTCGAGGAGCTCTACCTGCTCCACTTCGATCGCATCTACAGCTACCTGCACATGAGCGTCGGCAACAGGCATGACGCGGAGGATCTGACGACACAGACGTTCCTCAAGATGCTGGAGTCGATCAAGCGGTTCAGGTGGCAGTCGGCCCCGTTTTCCGCCTGGCTCTTCCGGATCGCGCACAACCTCGCGATGGACCACTTCCGCGCAAACCGCCGCTGGCAACCCGAGGAGGAGGTGCCGGAGCCGGAGGGCGAGAGCGAGCCCTCAGCCGAGGCCGCCGCGCTGCAGTCGATCGGGCGGCAGAGCATGCTCGAGCTGATCGACGGGCTGTCGTCGGAGCAACAGCAGGTCCTGACGCTCAAGTTCGTCTTCAATCTGCCGAACGCGGACGTCGCAACGATCCTCGACAAGACCGAGGGCGCGGTCAAATCGCTGCAGCATCGCGCGCTCGTCTCGTTGCAGAAACAGATCTCCCAGACGTCGGAGCCGTAGCGGTTGGCCCTGGAGGTCGGCATCGTCGGGCTGCCAAGCTCCGGCAAGTCCACTCTGTTCCATGCGCTCACGGGCGCGCGCGCGACCGGCGATGTCGGCATGGCGGGCGTTCCCGATCCGCGGCTCGCCCAGATCGCCGGCGTGATCCACCCACGCAAGGTCACCCCCGCCGCGATCCGAGTCGTCGAGGTGCGCGGCACGGGGCCGGAGCTGCTCGGGAACCTGCGTCAGGTTGATGCGCTCCTGGTCGTGCTGGACGGCTTCTCGGGCACACGCGTTCCCGCCGACGATCTGGAGACGCTGCGGCTCGAGCTGCTGGTCGCGGATCGCGATCACGTCGAACGACGGCTCGAGCGCCTCACCAAGCAGGCCAAGTCCGGCGAGCAGAAGCTGAAGCAGGAAGTCGCCGAGGTCGAGCGGGTGCTGGAGCACGTGGACGCGGGTGGATCGCTTGCCGACTGGCCGTCCGAACTGCCGTCCGGACTCGAGCCGCTCACGACGAAACCGT
>DASWGR010000017.1:0-8039 GCA_036393535.1 Gaiellaceae bacterium
TCCCAGTCGTCGCAGAAGACACGCACACGTGCCAGCTCTTCCACTGCGATTTCTGCCTTGCCCGGGCCGTCGGCTCCCATCAGGCTCGCGTGCTGTCCGGGACGAAGTGAGCCCTCTTCCAGCAGGATGTTCTTGCCCGGCGTGACCGTGACGAGGAGATCGGCTGCGAGCGCCTCGTCCCGACCGGGCGCGACCTCGGTTCCGAGGCGCTCGGCAACTAGCTCGGCGCGCGCTCGGTCGAGGTCCCACAGCTGCACGCTCCGGCCCCGCGCAATGAATGTCTGTGCCGCCGCTTCACCGTTTACGCCGGCTCCGATGACCGCCGCCGTTTCTGCATCCGCTCGCCCGAGCGTCTCGGCAGCGAGCACCGCCGCCGCGCCGGTGCGCAGAGAGGTCACCGCGCCCGCGTCGAGCACCGCCTTCGGCATCCCGTTCGTCGCGTCGGAGAGCAGCACGAGCCCGGTCACGGTCGGCAGCCCTTGCGCGGGATTGCCCGGGAAGGACGTCACCCACTTCAGCAACGCGTGACCCGCACCCAGGGCCGGCATCGCGCGAAAGTCTCCTTCCGGGTACGCCGGCACGTAGACCTTGGGCGGCATCGTCCACTCGCCGCGTGCATACGCGATGAACGCATCGCGCACCGCCTCGAGCGCACGCTCGGGTGAGACGGCTCCGCGCACCTGCGCTCCGTTGAAGAACGGGATCATCTCGACCAGCCTCCCGTGTCGCCCTTGTACGTGCCCGCGAAGAGCGCGCTCGGCGTGCGCGCGATGATCTTCAGATCGAGCCAGGGCGAGCGATGCTCGACGTACCAGACGTCGAGCTCGATTCGCTCTTCCCACGGCAACCGTGCACGGCCGTGGATCTGCGCCCACCCGGTGATGCCGGGCCGCACTTCCAGGCGTCGGCGCTGACGGGGCGTGTAGCGCTCCACCTGGTACGCGAGCGTGGGGCGGGGGCCGATGAGACTCATGTCGCCGCGGACGACGTTCCACAACTGCGGCAGCTCGTCGATCGAGAGCCGGCGGAGTAGGCGGCCAGTGCGCGTGATGCGCGGATCGCCCTCGGTGACGGCGAAGCCCGCGCCTTTGTGTTCCGCCCCGACGTCCATCGTCCTGAGCTTCACGAGCTCGAACTCTTCGCCGTTCAGACCGACACGCCGTTGCCGGTAGAACACAGGCCCGCCGTCGTCGAGCTTGATCGCGAGCGCCGCGGCGGCCAGGACGGGGCTCGCCACCGCTAGCCCGAGCCCGGCACCCACGGCGTCGAGGGCGCGGTTCACCGTGTGCCCTCCGCCTTGGGCCAGACCGCGGGAACACCGAAGCGCAGGTACCGGACGAGCGAAACGACGGTCGCCCAGGTCACGAGCACGTAGTAGCGAGCGATTCCGACGCCGAACGCAGCCGCGAGAAGCAACCCAAGCTGCGCTCCGAGCGCGACCTGGTACACGAGGCCGTCGCCGACGAGCGCAATCGACGAGCCGAGCAGGATGAGATGGAGCAGTCCGCTCGCGTAACGCAGATGGCGGTGTGACAGGACCTCGAGCAGATATGTCGGCCCGAGCCCGCGCAACATCTTCCCGCGCAGGACGATCAGCCAGCAGTGCTCGAACATCCGCACCTTGCGGCGGTACTCGTCCTCGAGGTCGCGCGACGGCTTCTCCGATGCGAGCGCCTCCGCGTCGTAGACCGCGCGTCGTCCGTGCTGCACCATCAGGTACGGCAGTGCAAGGTCGTGACCGAACCGCGGATCGACGTCGATGTAATCCGAGCGGCGCACCGTGTAGATGGCGCCGATCCCGCCCGTGATCGAGCCGAGCTCCGACTCGCTCCGGCGCAGCCAGCCCTCGAAGCGCCAGTACGTCCCCTCGCGATTCGTCCCCTCAGCAGTCTCGTAGACGCTCGATCCACACACATAGGCGACATCAGAGTCCGCGTAGTTCCGCACGAGCTTGCGCAGCGCATCCGGCTGCCAGCGCGCGTTGGCGTCCGAGAACGCGAGAATCTCGCCCTGAGTCTTGCGGACGGCCCGATTCTGCGCCGCGACTTTTCCTTCGCGCGGGCAGCGCAGCAGCCGAACGCGAGGCTCTCGCGCTGCGACCGCCCCGACGACCTCGTCGGTGCGGTCGGTCGAAGCGTCCGACGCAACAATGATCTCGAGCAGTTCCGGCGGATAGTCGAGCGAGAGCAGGTTCTCCAGCCGCCGCTCGATGACGTCCTCCTCGTCGTGCGCGGCCACGATCAGGCTCACGGACGGAGTGAAGTCGCCCTTCAGCACCGGCCGGGACCGCACCCGCGCCAGCGCGGCAGCAAAGAGCGGATAACCCACCTGGGTCCAGGCGAGCGCCCCTAAGGAGAACCAGAACAGAACCTTCACGATCACCACCAGGATCGTAGTTTCAGAGACCCTTGACGGCCGTTGCGAGGTTGTGGATCGACTCCTTGGCGTCACCGAACAGCATCACTGTCTTCGGGTTCAAGAACAGGGGGTTCTCGATCCCGGCAAAGCCCGGGTTCATGCTCCTCTTCAGAACGACGACCTGCTGTGCGCTGTCGACGTTGAGGATGGGCATGCCGTAGATCGGGCTGCCGGCATTGTTGCGGGCGTCGGGATTGACGACGTCGTTCGCGCCGATCACGAGAGCCACGTCGGTGCGCGGGAACTCCGCGTTCGCGTCGTCCATCTCCTTCAGCTGCGGATAGGGCACGTTCGCCTCTGCAAGCAGGACGTTCATGTGGCCGGGCATCCGTCCCGCGACAGGGTGGATCGCATACGACACGTCGACGCCCCGCGCCTCCAGCAGGTCGGCGAGAGCACGCACGTCGTGCTGCGCCTGCGCGACCGCCATTCCGTAGCCGGGCACGAAGACGACCTTGTTCGCATAGCCGAGCATCACGGCGACGTCGTCCGCGGTCGTGGAGCGGACCTGGCCGTCGGTATCCGCACCGGCACCCGCTCCTGCAGCGGACGGTGCGAGCTGGCCGAACGCACCGAAGAGCACGTTCGCGACCGACCGGTTCATCGCCCGGCCCATCATGATCGTGAGGAACGTTCCCGAGGCGCCGACGAGCATGCCGCTCACGATCAGGACGTTGTTCTGCAGCTCGAATCCGGTTGCTGCCGCCGCCAGTCCAGTGAAGGCGTTCAGGAGCGAGATCACGACGGGCATGTCGGCGCCGCCGATGGGCAGGACGAAGAGAATCCCGAAGAGCGATGCGCCGGCGAGCAGCGCCCAGATCAGCCATTGCTGCTCGGCGCCCGCGGCAATCGCAATGCCGGCGGCGAAGATAGCGGCGAAGAGAAGACCGTTCACGACCTGCTGCAGCGGGTAGGTGATCGGGCGCCCGCGGATCAGCTCCTGCAACTTCGCGAACGCGACCATCGAGCCCGAGAAGGAGATGCTCCCGATGATCGCCGAGAGCATGATCGACGAGCCGATGTCCGCCTGGAGCGTTCCCGGATCGGGTGCGTGCAGGTGGAACTCCGCCAGCGAGATCAGTGCCGCTGCGCCGCCGCCGACGCCGTTGAAGAGTGCGACCATCTGCGGCATGGCCGTCATGCGCACCCTGCGCGCGGCGACGGCCCCGAACGCGCCGCCGACGATCATGCCGACGATGATCTCCCAGTAGCTGTTGATGCCCTTCTGCAGGAAGGTGACGACGATCGCGACGAGCATCCCGACCGCGCCGATCTGATTCCCGCGCCTCGCCGTCGCTGGGTTCGACAAGAACCGCAACGCCAGGATGAACGTCACGATCGTGATCAGATAGAGAAGATTCGTGACCTCTTGACTCAAGGCTCGGGCTTCTTCTCCCGCTTCTTGAACATCTCGAGCATGCGGTCGGTGACGACGAAGCCGCCAACGACGTTCGCGGACGCCAGCACGACCGCGATCAGCCCGATGACGCTGGTGAGCGTGTCCTTGTGATCGAGGCCGGCGACAAGCATCGCGCCGACGATGACGATGCCGTGGATCGCGTTCGTCCCTGACATCAGCGGCGTGTGCAGGAGCGTCGGCACCTTGGAGATGACCTCGAAGCCGAGAAAGATCGCGAGCACGAGGATCGTGATCTCGAAGGTGAGCAACAGTCCGTGACTCACGCGGCCGCCACCTTCTCTTTCGTCACGCAGGCGCCGGCAGTGATCTCATCGTCCCAGTCGAGCGCGAGCTCGCCTTCTGGCGCCAGGTGCTTCAGCAAGGCGCTGACGTTGCGGGCGTACAGCTGGCTCGCGTGGAACGGCATCGTCGAGGCGAGGTTCGTCAGGCCGACGAGCGTCACACCGTCTCGCTCGACGATCTCGCCGGGCACGGTCGATTCCGCGTTGCCACCCGCTTCGGCCGCGAGGTCGACGATCACGGAGCCCGGCCGCATTCGGGCAATCGCAGCCGCAGGGATCAGCGTTGGCGCCGGCCGCCCGGGAATGAGCGCCGTGGTGATGACGACGTCGTAGTCCGGGATGCGCTCTGCGAGCTTCTCCTGCTGCGTGCGCTGCTCGTCCTCACTCAGTTCGCGGGCGTAACCGCCCGCAGTTTCCTCGCCGCGCACGCCGAGCTCGAGGAAGGTCGCGCCGAGACTTTCGACCTGCTCCTTCACGACCGGCCGGACGTCGAAGCCGGCGACGACTGCACCGAGACGACGCGCCGTCGCGATCGCCTGCAGGCCCGCAACGCCGGCTCCGAGGATGAGCACTTTCGCCGGAGCCACCGTTCCGGCCGCGGTCATCAGCATCGGAAAGAAACGGGGGAGGCGCTCCGCAGCCAGCAGCACAGCCTTGTAGCCGGAGACCGTCGCCTGTGACGACAGCGCGTCCATCGACTGTGCGCGTGTGGTGCGCGGAATCGACTCCATCGCGAACGCGTGGACCCCTCGCTGCGCAAGCAGCTCGATCCCGGCGGGATCCGTCAGCGGCTCGAGGAATCCGATCAGCACCTGGCCGTTACGCAGTCGCTGCGCTTCCTCGCTCGTCGGCTTGCGCACCTTGACGACCGCGTCGGCGTCCCACACGTGACCTACGAGCTCTGCACCGGCCTCGCTGTACGCCTCGTCGAGAAACGCCGCTGCTACCCCGGCGCCTCGCTCGATGACGACCTCGAAGCCGCCTGCAACCAGCTTCGAAACGGTTTCGGGGACGAGCGCCACTCGGCGCTCGCCCGGCTCGACCTCCCGCGGAACGCCGATTCGCACGGCGCGATCTTATGCGGCTCTACCGGCGCCACGTCGCGGTGTCCCGCCCGCGATCACGCGGCGCGAGGGGGCGTCCTCAGTCGCGCTCGGGCTTACCCAGCCCGAGCACTCCCTGCGTCCTTCCCTCGCTTGGTGCTCGCGACCGGGCCATCCGCGCGTGACACCGGCAGAACCGCCGATACCCTGGCGGAGAGTGACCCATTTCATCGCGCATTACGGGCTCCTCTTCCTCTTCGGCATCGTCTGTCTCGAGTCCGCCGGCTTGTGGGTGCCCGGTGAGACCGCGTTGATCGCCGCAGGGGTCTACGCGTCCAAAGGCAATCTGTCGATCACCGCCGTGATCGCCGTGGCGGCGGCCGGGGCGATCATCGGAGACAACATCGGCTACTGGCTGGGACGTGAAGGTGGACGCCGCTTGATCGAGCGTTACCGTTGGATGCGCCGGGTTGCCGACCGGCTGCTGCCGCCGGCAGAGCGGTTCTTCGCCAGGCACGGCGGCAAGGCCGTCTTCTTGGCGCGCTTCTTCGGCGGCGTGCGCGTGACCGGTGCCTGGATGGCGGGAATCACCCGTATGTCCTGGTGGAGGTTCCTGTTCTGGAATGCCGCCGGTGGGATCGTCTGGGCAATTGCGGTCGGACTCATCTCCTTTTACGCCGGGAGAGCAGTCGCTGACTCGATCGCGCGTTACGGTGTCTACGGCGGCATCGCCGTCGCGATCATGTTTGTGCTCGCGATTGCAGCCATCCACGTCTGGCGCAGGCGCGTCGTGGAGGAGGTGTGAAGGCCGGCGTCGTCGTGGCGCTGCTCTGCGCGTTGTTCGCCTGTTCCGGTGCGTCGTCGGCGACGGTGGCGTTGCCCGCGTTCCAGCACGTTGTCTTGATCGTCTTCGAGAACCAGGAATCGCCGAGCGTGCTCGGGAACCGTGCTGCTCCGACCTTCAACGCGTACGCACGCCGCTATGCAAAGCTCACGCGCTACTACGGCATCACGCACCCGAGCCTGCCCAACTACCTGGCGCTCGTCTCGGGCTCGACGCAGGGGATTACCAACGATTGCACCGACTGCGTCGTCGACGCGACGAGCCTCGCGGACACGGTCGAGGCATCGGGCAGGACCTGGAAGACCTACCTGGAGGGATTGCCCGCGCCCGGGTTCCTCGGAGCCGCGAGCGGCCGCTACGCGAAGAAGCACAATCCCTTCGCCTACTTCCGCGACATTGCTGCGGATCCGGCCCGCCGCGCGCGGCTCGTGCCGCTTTCTCAGCTGGCCGCCGATGTCCGTGCGAGCGCGCTGCCGAACCTCTCGCTCCTCGTTCCGGACCTGTGTCATTCGATGCACGACTGTTCGGTGTCCACCGGCGATACGTGGCTGCGCGGCCAGGTCGGGAAATTCCTACAGCTCCCGAAGACCGTCGTCTTCGTTCTGTTCGACGAGGGCACAAGCAATGTTGGCGGGGGCGGTCACACGACGGCAATGGCGTTGGGGAAAGCCGTCCGGCCCGGCTCCCGTTTCGCCGGCGTGACAAGCCACTACGGGCTGCTGCGCACGATCGAGCAGGTGTGGGGGCTGCCGCTGCTCGGGCGCTCGGCTCACGTTCCCCCCATCACGGGCATCTGGCACTAGTACCCACTGAAGGGAAAAGCCGCGCGGCCTGGAATGACGTCGAGTCGATGCTGGCCGTCCTCGCCTCTGCGCTCGCTGCGCGCGACCCCGCGACAGCGGCGCACTGCGCGCGTGTCACCTTCCTGTCCCGGCGGCTCGCGGTCTGGCTCGAGTGGGACGACCGGAAGCTCCGGACGGTCGAGGTTGGAGCGCCGCTGCACGACATCGGCAAGGTGACGATCTCGGAAGCGCTGTTGCGCAAGCGCGGCCCTCTGCTGCCACACGAGCTCGCCGAGATCCGGACGCACCCGGCCGCGGGCGCGAAGCTGATCAGCCCGGTCGGCCCGGCGCGGGACGCCTTGCCCTACGTCCTGTACCACCACGAGCGCTGGGACGGCGACGGCTACCCCACCGGTCGGCGCGGCACGGAGATTCCGGAGGGAGCGCGGCTGCTCGCCGTCGCCGATGCGTTCGACGCCATGACCTCGACGCGTCCCTACCGCCGCGCATTGCCGACGACCCGCGCACTCGGTGAGATCGAGCGTTGCGCAGGAACCCAGTTCGATTCCGCGTTCGCGCACGCATTTCTCGACGCGTGGAGCGCCGGTGCGCTCGCCGACGCCGCAGCGATGTAGTCCTACAGAACCGACCAGACCTCGAACTTCGACTTCACGCGGCTGATGACCTCGTCCGTGTACTCGGTCGTGCTCGCGTGCCCGCCGAGGTCGGCGGTGCGGATTCCCTGCGAGACGGCCTCGAGACATGCTTCGCGGATCGCGCGCCCGACCTGTTGGGAGCGCTCGTCTCCGTAGGCGAGCAGCGCCGCGCCGGCGAGGATCATCGCCATCGGGTTCGCGACGTCCTTGCCGCGAAGCGAAGGGGCAGTTCCGTGTGCCGCCTCCGCCATCAGCGCCTTCGGCTCGTAGTCCTCTTCGAACGCGACGAGCAGCGACTCGGAGCCCGCGATCGATCCGAAGAGCGGTAACACCAGGTCGGACAGGATGTCGCCGTCACGGTTGAGCGCGGGGATCACCAACGGGTCGCCTGCCGAAGCGATCAGCAGCGCGAAGGTTGCGTCGATGAGCTGCGGCTCGTACGGCACATCGGGATGACGCTCGGCGGCCGCATCCATCTCCTCCTTCAGCATCCCTTCGTAGGTCGGGCTCACCGTGTACTTGGGGCCGCCGAACACCTTCGCGCCCACCTGATCGGCCAGGCGGAACGAAAACTCCGCGACGGCACGGCAGATGC
>DASWGR010000018.1:0-21671 GCA_036393535.1 Gaiellaceae bacterium
GCCGACGGCGATGCCGGACGAGCCGTTGACCAAAAGATTCGGGAATCGCGCCGGAAGGACAGTGGGCTGGCGGCGCGACTCGTCGTAGTTGGGCTCGAAATCGACAGTGTCGGCGTCGATGTCGCGCAGCAGCTCCGTCGCCATGCGCGAGAGCCGGCATTCCGTGTTGTGGCTGATGAATCCGTTGGTGACGAACGAGTGGTCGTCTGTCTCGACGCGAAGGGAGTAGACCGGCTGGACACCACCAAGCGTGACGGACTCCACCTCTGCATAGAAGTAATCCGCCGATACAAGCGGTTCGATCACAGAGCGAACTTCGTCGTTTTCGATCCGCTCGAGGATCGCCGTCCCGCCACGCTCCCAGCGTTCCGTGCGATCGATGTTGTGCCGACGCAGCCAATACGAGTCGCTCTCGGAACGGACATAGTCGGCCAGGTAGGGAACGTAGTCGCGGCTACGGGTGGAGGGCGTCTGGGGAAGAGAAGACAACGCACGCTCGAGCTTCGTCTGCTTCGCCCCGAAAAACCCGACGCGCGTAGCGAAAAGGCGCGCGTCTCGGCGATTCCCGATCACAACCTTGACCTCTCCCTTCGCATAGCGACAGAGCCGCGTCACCACACCGAACTCGAGCAGCAGTTGCTGCACGTCCCTGGCGAGCCGGTCGCTGTACGTCGAGTAGGAGATCTGAATGCTGTTCCGAGGCAGCAGCAAGGAAGACCCGTCTCCCTCGAAAAGGGATTGGAGGAAGGCGCGCTTGAACGCGAGCGGCGCACGCCAGACCAACTCCGGGATCTCCTTATCTGCGCTCGCCTTACCGACCTGGAAGGCCAGTGGACTCGCGCGAACGGCGGAGAGGTCCTGGACATCCAGTTCGTGAAGAAGGCTGCCCGATCGAATGACCCGCTCGTAGACATAGCGCGGGCCGCCCACATGCTCGTCGTAGGCCTCGAGGACTGCATCGAAGTACTGACGGTCGCAATTGTTGAACCCACCCCGACGCTCGCCGAACCAGCCCTCCGAGACAAACGCGCCAAGCAACACCGCCAGCCGTCGGTCCGAATCAGAGATCGGCTGATCGTCCTCACGAGGCTTGCGCGAGATGACCACTCGGTCGCCCGACGAGACCTCGTCGAGCAGCTTCCACATCAGAAGCGGCACTCCAACCATGTCGACCAGGCAGAGCACCGGGTGGTTGACCGTGCCAACAAGCTCATATCCCTCACGCGTGCGAAGCCGCAGCGTCGAATGCTCGCCGGAGTGGAACAGCTTCGTCGCCCGCACCGGGCGACCGAGACGATCAAGTACGTCGAGCTCGACATCGCCGTCCGAGTCGGGCTCAACATCAGGAATGATCGAGTCGATCCGAACTGTGCCACGCGACGTTGCTACTCGCGTACCGGCGGCGACACAGTACCGCATCGCGCCCGCGGGATCGCCGTCGACCGAACCGAAGTACCCCTGGCCGTCGATGAGTGGATAGCGCATCGAGAACGGCTGCGCCAGCCGGACGAGCGCGTCGTAGATCGCGGAGTCGCCGTGGGGGTGGTAGTTGCCCATCACGTCGCCGACAACCCGTGCTGACTTCCGCGTTGGCCGGTTCGGCTGCAGCCCGGCCTCGTGCATCGCGTAGAGCACGCGGCGATGCACGGGCTTGAGCCCATCGCGGACGTCCGGCAGGGCGCGGCTCACGATCACGCTCATCGCGTAATCGAGGAAGCTCGTGCGAACTTCCTGGTCGAGCTCCCGCGTCTCGACTCGGCCGGCGCCCAGCGGTTCGTTCGTCAGATCAGACACCTAGACGTCCAGGTTCCGTACTTCGAGCGCATTCTGTTCGATGAACAGCCGGCGGGGCTCGACCTCGTCGCCCATCAGCCGCGAGAACCAGAGATCGGCGGCGGCGGCGTCCTCGACGTCGACGCGAATCAACATGCGGCGGGCGGGATCCATCGTGGTGGCCCAGAGCTCGGGTGCATTCATCTCGCTGAGTCCCTTGAACCGCGTGATCGAGATCCCGCTCTTCGCCAGCGTCAGCGCTCCGTCGCGCAAGTCTTCGAAGGTGAGCGCTTCGTGGCTCTGCTTACCGTGCTTCAGCGAGAAGGGCGGCAGCCCACCCACGATTTCGGCGAGACGGCCGTAAGTCTTCCGCACCCGGTCATAGATTGGCGACGAAAACAACTCTGCCGGCACCACGATGTTCTGCATCGCACTCGTTTCGACCTCGATGACCCGGATCAGTAGCTCTTCCGCACGCGCCTCCGGCTGCAACGTGTAGCCGTTGGCCGCCGCGTCGTCGATCGCCGTCGCTGCCTCCGCGGGAGTGGAGGCCTCGCTCTCGACCAGACGATGGGCAAGGACGAAGTCCGCTGCCTGCGGGCCGAAGTCCGCGCGCAACCGGGCCGCCCAGCCCTGGTACTCCGTCAACGTACGCGCGAAACGCGCGTAGCGGGCCTGGGTCAGCTTCACCTCTGCTCCGCCCCGCGCCTTGATCTCGATGTCGCCCAAGCGCTCACGCACGAGCAGCTCCTCGAGCTGCGAATCCTTCTCCAGGTAACTGTGCTGGGTGCCCAGGCGTGCGAGGTAGAGCGGCGGCACGGCGATGTACACGTGCCCACGCTCGAACAGCTCCGGCATGTGGCGATAGAGGAACGTGAGCACGAGCGTTCGGATGTGAGCGCCGTCTACGTCGGCGTCCGTCATGACGATGACGCGGTGGTAGCGCAGCTTCGCGATGTCGAACTCCTCGCCGATGCCAGTGCCGATCACCTGGACGAGAAGTTGCACCTCCGAGTTCGACAGGACCTTGTCGATCCGGTTCTTCTCGGAGTTGATGATCTTCCCGCGCAGCGGCAGGATCGCCTGGTTCGACTTGTCGCGCGCATCCTTAGCCGCGCCGCCGGCCGAGTTGCCCTCGACGATGAACATCTCCGCCAACTCGGGATCGCGCACCTGGCAGTCCGCAAACTTCTTTGCGATCTCGCCGCCGAACGCGCCTTTGCGACGGGTCAGGTCGCGCGCCTTGCGAGCCGCCTGGCGAGCCCGCGCCGCCGAGATGGCCTTCTGGATGATCTGCTTGGCATCGGTCGGGTTCTCCTCCAGAAACTCGGAGAGCTTCGCGTTGACGCTGGACTCGACGAAACCCTTGATCCACGGATTGCCGAGCTTCGTCTTCGTCTGACCCTCGAACTGCGGGTCCTGCAGCTTCACCGACACCACCGCGGCAAGCCCTTCGCGCACGTCCTCGCCCTCGAGATTGTCCTCCTTCTCCTTGAGCAGGCCCATGTCCCGGGCGACCTTGTTCAGCGTGCGCGTGAGCGCCGCGTTGAATCCCGACAGGTGCGAGCCTCCCTCGTGCGTGTTGATGTTGTTGGCGAAGGTGTAGACCGACTCCTGGTACGACGCGTTCCACTGCATCGCAACCTCGACCTTGCCCTGCTCGTTCTCTCCTTCGAAATACGCAATGCTCTTGTGGATCGAGTCTTTCGCTCCGTTGACGTGCGCAACGAAGTCTCTGATCCCACCTTCGTAGTGGAACTCGATCTCCTCGCCGCCGGCACGCTCGTCGGTCAAGACGATCCGCAGCCCGCGGGTGAGAAAGGCCGTCTCGCGCAACCGCTGCTGCAGCGTCTCGGCCGAGAGCTCGAGCTCCTCGAAGACCTCCGCATCGGGCAGAAACGAGATCGTCGTGCCGGTGTCGCCCTTCTCCGCCTTGCCGACGACCGCCAGGTCTGCGTTGGGCACGCCCCGAGTGAATTCCTGGCGATAAACCTTTTGGTCGCGCCGCACCTCCGCGATCAACCACTCGGAGAGGGCGTTCACGACGGAGACGCCGACGCCGTGCAGGCCGCCCGAGACCTTGTACGGCGAACCGTCGGCGCCGAACTTTCCACCGGCGTGCAGCTTGGTCAGGACGACGGTGAGCGCAGAGGTTCCTTGCTCCTCCATCTGGTCGACGGGGATGCCGGAGCCGTAGTCTTTTACCGTCACGGAGTTGTCCGGATGAAGCGTGACTTCGATCCTCTCGTTGCGCCCGGCGAGGGCCTCGTCGACGCTGTTGTCGACCACCTCGTAGACGAGGTGATGGAGGCCGCGAGGTCCCGTCGAGCCGATGTACATGCCCGGCCGCAGCCGGACCGGCTCGAGCCCCTCGAGCACGGTGATGTCCTTGGCGGTGTACGTGGCTTCAGTCATGAAAAAGCCCTGCAAAATCCCTACTTGCGGGCACTCCGAATTCTAGCAAAACGAGCGGTCGTTATCGTCGCGAGAAAGGCTTGCCGCAGCGGCTTTTGCGACCACTTTGCGGAGCTCTTCGTCACGAATCACTCGCGTGAGTGACTCAGCTTTCGCAACGTGTTCCGCAGTCGGCTCGGGACGCCGCTCGCGGATCTGCTCGGGGGACGCAACTGAGGGTTCGGGCAAGGGTCCCGGTGCGAACGAAAGTCGGCGTGGTGAGACCTCGCCGAGACGCGTGCGGATCTCCTCCGCGCGTGTCGTCAATTCGAAGGCCCAGATCGAATCCTGCGTATGAACGTGGAGCGTTCCGTCTCGTGCGAGGCGGGCCGGCCATGCGTTGCGGGCGATCTCGGGGCCGACGGCCAGCGGCCAGGCCTCGACGATGGGCGCCATCCCCGAGGCAGGGCCAAAACGGCCGAGCTCGCGTGCTACCTGGCCTCCGACGTGATCCATCAGGCTGCCCTCACGGTACCCGGAGAGACCTCCAGGACCTGCGCAGGGACGACCGGAAGCGCCGAGGCTTCCGTCGCGGTGATCAGCGTCTGACCCGTCCCGAGCACCCGCTCGGCAAGGACCCGCCGGCGATTCCCATCCAGCTCGGAAAGGACGTCGTCGAGCAGCAAGAGCGGAGCGAAACCGCGACGCTCGGCGATCAGCTCCGCCTCCGCAAGCACGAGCGCCAGCACGGTCAGGCGTTGCTCTCCCTGCGATCCGAAGCTGCGGAGATCGCGGGTGTCACTCGTGAGGAGCACGTCGTCAAGATGCGGGCCGAGACCCGTCGCGCCACGTTCGAGGTCGCGGTCGAGCCGGGCCTCGAGCAGCTCGACCGTCGGAGGCTCGCCTTCATAGGTCATGCGGGCAGACGGAAGACCGAGCTCGTCCGCGCGCTCGGCGAAACCTGGCGCGAGCGACGCGACGACTTCGGTTCGTGACTC
Organism: Gaiellaceae bacterium; assembly: GCA_036393535.1. Classification (GTDB taxonomy): domain Bacteria; phylum Actinomycetota; class Thermoleophilia; order Gaiellales; family Gaiellaceae; genus 3-1-20CM-4-69-9. The sequence continues at coordinate 5,166 of DASWGR010000018.1, forward strand.
AACGAGCTTGCGGCCGAGCGTTGCAACCTGCTCCGTCCACGGCGCGATTGCATCGCGCGACGAGTAGCCTGCCACTGCACGACGCAACGCGGCGTTGCGTTGGGCGACGGACCCGGCGTACTCAACCGAGAGCGTTGCCCGTGCAGGCGCAAGTCTTCCGAGCGCGCGATCGAAATACGCACGGCGAACAGCAGGTCCACTCTTCACCACCGCGAGTCGATCCGGAGTGAACACCAGGGTTGCGACCTCAGAGCGCAACTGCTCTGCGGCGCGAAGAGGCGCGCCGTTCAGCTTGGCCCGCTTCCCTTCCCCGAGCTCGAGCGTCACCTCGAGCTCGACCTTCGTGTCGGCTCGTGTGCCGCGCACCGCGATCCGTCCTGCCTGCTCGCCAAAACGAACGAGCTGCGCGTCGGCGCGCGTACGCGGGGAGAAGCCCTGCGTGCCGACGTGCAACGACTCGAGCAGGTTCGTCTTCCCTGCGCCGTTGGCGCCAACTACCAGCACAAGGCCGGAGTCGAGGTTGAGGTCGAGCCGCGCGTACGACCTGATGTTCCGGAGAGAGACCGTCGAGACGATCACTAAGGCGTCGCGTTGCGACGCCGACCGTAGAGGGCGTGCGGGCTTAGCCCGTGCGCCCGTTCGCCTTGCAAACGCCCCTTCACTTTCGCGGCCAACCCAGTCCGCTCTAACGGATCAGCCAGGCAACCGAATGGGCATGATCAGGTACGTCGGGTCGTCGGCGCCGCCTTCGATGACGGCCGGTCGGAGCGGGGAGATCAAACGCAGCTTGATCTCGTCTTCGGCCATCGTTTCGATGCCCTCGCGGAGGAACTCGGCGTTGAAGCCGATCTCGAGCGGCTCGCCCGAGAACTGCACTGGCAGCGATTCCTTCGCCTCGCCGACATCCTGCGTACGCGCGAAGACGGTCAGCTCTCCTTCCGCGAAGCGCAGCTGGATCGGCGACGTGCGCTGCACCATCACGCCGACACGGCGAACGACGTCAAGCAACTCGTTGCGAGGCAGCGTCACGTCGTGCTCGAACGCCTCCGGCAGGAGCTGCTTGTAGTTCGGGAATTGCCCGTCGATGCGACGTGTGGTCAGCCAGACATCGTCGGCGGCGAAGACCACCTGGTTCTCGTGCACGCCGAGCTCGACGCTCTCGCCGGCCTGCGCGATGCGGGCCAGCTCGGCCAGTGCACGTGCGGGGATGATCGCCTCGAGCTCGGGCACCTCTCCGCTCAACTCGGTTTCTTTCACCGACAGTCGGTAGGAGTCGGTTGCCGCCATCACGAGCTTGCCGGCCTCGAAGCGAACGAGGATTCCGGTCAACACCGGACGCGACTCGTCACGCGATGCAGAGCGTGCGACACGTGCGACGGTGTCGAGCAACGATTCGCGTTCGACCGTGAATGTCCCGACGGCATCCAAATCGGGTAGCCGTGGAAAGTCGTCGGCGGCATACGTGTGGAGCGTCGAGGTCGACGGACCGGACGTGACGTGAACGACGCTCTCCTCCGCGCGATGCTCGATCGTCACCTCGTTGTCCGGCAGAAGTCGCACCAGATCGACGAGGAGGCGCCCGGGGACGACGACCGACCCTTCTCCGTCAACCTGTGCCTCCAGGGAGGAGCGCAGCGACAGCTCCATGTCGGTCGCAGCGAGATGCAGCCGCCCTCCTTCCGCTGTGAGCAAGACACCGGAAAGAATCTGGACACTCGCTCGCGTTGAAACCGCTCGAGCAACGACACCGAGTTTCTGCGCGAGCTCGTCGCGCTGAGTTACGACCTTCATCCCCGTCCCTACTATGGTGTTGGTTTCAATCATTTAAAACCTCTTGTAGTAATAAGGGGTGTTAGGACCGGGGAGGAGCGCCCCCTTACCTCTGGTTGAGCCATTCTTGCAGGGGACGCAGATGGTGGACAGGGTGGGCTTCTCAACAGGCACGACGCGTCAGCGGACCTGTTTCACACGTGCGGTCAGTTCCTGCACAAGGTTGTAGACAGATCTGTCCTCACGGATCAGACGGGCGATCTTGGAGGTCGCGTGGATGACGGTCGTGTGGTCGCGGCCCCCGAACTCCTTGCCGATCTTCGGGAGTGACGAGTCGGTGAGCTCGCGCGAGAGGTACATAGCGACCTGACGCGGGTAGACGATGTTCTGCGAGCGCTTCTCGCCGCAGAGCTCATCCATCGTCAGCTGAAAGCGTTCGGAGACGAGCTCCTGGATTCGCTGGATCGAGACCTCGGCCGCTTCGCCTTGTGGGAAGACGTCCTTGAGCACGTCTTCCGCGAGCTCCACGGAGAGGGCCCGTCCGGTGAGGGACGAGAACGCGACAACGCGGGTGAGTGCCCCTTCGAGCTCCCTGATGTTGGTCGAGATCCGGGAGGCGATGAACGACAGCACCTGCGGATCCGGCACGTGGATTCCGTCAGTCTTGACCTTTTTGCGAAGGATCGCGATCCGCGTCTCTAGGTCGGGCGGCTGGATGTCGGTGATCAATCCCCACTCGAAGCGAGAACGCAGCCGTTCCTCCAACGTGGCGATTTCCCGTGGTGGCCGGTCCGAGGACATGACGATCTGGGAGCCTGCTTCGTAGAGGGAGTTGAACGTATGGAAGAACTCCTCCTGGATCCGTTCTTTGTGCTCGAAGAACTGCACATCGTCGACAAGCAGGAGGTCGTAGGTGCGGTAGCGCTGCTTGAACCCCTCGATTCGCTTGTCGCGAAGCGAGTTGATGAAGTCGTTCATGAAGGTCTCGCTGGTGACGTAACGGACAGAGAGGTCGCTCGAGTGCTCCGCGACGTACTGCGCGATCGCCTGCATGAGGTGTGTCTTCCCGAGCCCGGTTCCCCCGTAGATGAAGAGCGGGTTGTACGCCTGCGCCGGCGCTTCGGCGACGGCCAGGGCAGCCGCGTGCGCGAAGCGGTTCGATGAGCCGATCACGAAGAGGTCGAAGGTGTACTTCGGGTTCATCCCGGCATCCACGGCGCCGCCTGAACGGCCCTTCGGCGCCTCTGCGGGAGCGGGTGTGGCAGCCGGAAGCCGCTCCGTCACGGAGAGTGCAACACGGCGCTCCTGGCCGGTGACGTCGCGGACGGCCGCACCGATCAGACCGAGGAAGTGCCCCTCGATCCACTCGCGCGTGAAGTCGTTCGGGACGCCGAGCACGAAGGCGTCGTCAGAAAGCTCCGCTCCCTCCGCCTCTGCGAACCACGTGCGATACGTGGTCTCGTTGAGGGCCCCCTTGAGCCGACCGGCTACCTCGTTCCACAGGCTCTCCGCAGTCAGCTCAATTGGGCGATCCACGCCGCGGTACCACTCCTCTCCGGCTCGGGGAGCGGCGAGCATAGCAGCGTGCTTGACCGCCTTCAATGCGTGGAAACTGGGGATGAAATAAGCAGGATTTGCAGCAGTTTTCCCGACTCCACATTACTCTCCACACCTGTGGATCAACTCTGACAGTTGGTCACATTTGGAGGCACTTCGCACACGCGTGACTGTGGATAACTCTGTGTACCAACGCTCATCTATACTGGCCCGCCACGGCCCCTCTTCGGGGCACTTTCTTCCTCTTCGACCTCGTGAAACGGACCTACCAGCCCAACGTGCGCCGGCGGAAGCGCAAGCACGGTTTTCGTGCGCGCATGGCGACGCGTGCGGGTCGCGCGATTCTGAAGCGTCGCCGTGCCAAGGGCCGGAAGCGTCTTTCCGCGTAAAGCAAGCACCGCTGTGCAACGCCGGAACCGCCTGTCTCGCTCGCGAGACTTCGACGCTGTCTACCGGCAGGGGCGCTCGACCTCGACCAGGTTTCTGGTCCTCTACTGGTTCGAGCGGGAAGAGGACCCCGGCGAGCCGAGGCTCGGCTTGGCGGTGCCGCGGGCGGCCGGAAACGCGGTTGCGCGCAACCGGATCAAACGGCAGTTGCGCGAGGTGTGGCGCGAGCGCCTGGAACACGTTCCCGTGGGCCGTGACTACGTCTTGATCGCGAAGCCGGGACTTCCGGAGGCGGTGACGGCGAACGGTTTCGAGTGGCTCGGGGAGCGGGTCGACGAAGTACTCACGAAAGCCGCGGCATGAGGTACGTAGGCGTCGCCGCAATCTGGGCCTACCGCTTCACGCTGGCGCCCTTCCTGGGCGTCGGGCAGTGCAAGTACCACCCGTCCTGCTCGCAGTACGCAATCGACGCGTACAAGGAGTTCGGTTTCTTCAAGGGCACGCTGCTCGCGGGCTGGCGGCTGCTCCGCTGCAATCCCTGGAGCCGCGGAGGCGTCGACTACGCGCGCGATCAGAGGGTCTTCAAGTGATCGTCGCGAGCCTCCTCACGCCGCTCGAGGACCTGCTTCGGCACATCCTCAACGCGCTCCACTCGGTCGGCCTGCCCTGGGCGTGGTCGATCGTCGGGCTGACGATCATCGTCCGGATGCTGCTGGTGCCGCTGACCGTGAAGCAGATCCACTCGATGCAGAACATGCAGGCGCACGCGCCGCAGATGAAGGAGATTCAACGCAAGTACAAGGGCGACCGCACGAAGCTCAACGAAGAGCTGATGAAGTTCTACAAGGAGAACAACATCAACCCGGCCGCGTCGTGCCTGCCGCTCTTGGCACAGCTGCCGATCTTCATCGGGCTTTTCTACACGCTGCGTCACTTCGCGAAGAACCCGCCGGGCGGACAGGCGGCGATCGACCGCGGCGACTTCTCATGGCTGCACTTCGTACCCGACATCACCAAGCACGCGAACAGCCACTGGTCGGGCTATGTCCTGCTTGCGATCTACGTGCTCAGCCAGGTGGCCTCGACGTACTTCATGTCGGGGACGATGCAGCGGTCGCAGCGGTATCTGATGATGATCTTGCCGTTCGTCTTCATTCCGTTCATCGTCCGCTTCCCGACCGGCCTGGTCCTCTACTGGATGACGACGAACCTCTGGACGGTTGGGCAGGGGCTGATCACCCGCCGGCTGATTCCAAAGGTCGCCCCGCCTGGTGGGCCTCCGCCGTCAGGCCCGAAGCGGTCCTCGCGTACCCCGCCGAAGGAGCCGCCGCCCGACGGCGGCAAGCCGGTCGTCGACGGGCCGGTGCCGAAGCCGAGCAATGCCCCGCCGCGCCGCGTGAAACGGAAGAAGAAAGCGCGGCGTTAGGCATGACCGCGCAGGAGATCTCGGTGGAGGCAACCGGCGAGACGGTCGGCGAGGCCAAGTGGGCAGCGCTGCGAGAGCTCGAGAAGCAACACCCGAGCCTCGACAAGTCCGAAGTGCACTTCCAGGTGGTGACGGAGGGTGAGCGAGGTCTGCTCGGTGTCGGCTTCACGCCGGCGAAGGTGGTCGCGACAGTCTCTGCGGACGCGGTGACCGCCGACGCCGTTGACGAGTCCGAGTTGGCTGCGGAGGCACGCGCTCTCGTCACGAGGATCGTGGACGGGATCGGCGTCACCGGGCGGATCGACGTCGATGAGTCCGACGACGTCATCACGGTCTCCTGCGTCGGCTCCGACCTCGGCATGCTGATCGGCCGACACGGGCAGACGATCGACGCCGTCCAGTACCTCGCGAACGCAGTGATGTGGCGCCGCCATCCGGAAGACCGCAAGGAAGTCGTCGTCGACGCTGCGGGCTATCGCGACCGTCGCCGCGTGGCGCTCGAGACGCTGGCATTGCGTTCGGCGGAACGAGCACTGTCGGATCACGAGCCGGTCGAGCTCGAGCCGATGACCGCGGTCGAACGCAAGGTTGTCCATCTGTGCCTCAAGGAGCTCGACGGGGTGGAGACGACGAGCGAGGGCACGGAGCCCAACCGCTACGTTGTTGTGCATCCGGCGGCGGAGCCGCCTGTCCGCGATTAGCGGACCAGGGGAAGGGGTCTGGAGGAACCGGGAGGTTCCCCCAGCGGATGCCGTCACCTTGCTTGACGACTGGCTCAAGGCAGTCGTCGCAACGCCCGGTCTGACCGGGATCAGCGACCTCGGGGAGGCGCGCCGCATGTTGTTGGAAGACTCCTTGCGGGGCGTGGACGTCGTGTCGGGGTTCGGCGGCTCCATCGTCGACGTGGGCTCGGGCGGCGGTGTTCCGGGAATTCCACTGGCAGTGTCACTCCCCGACCGCGAGGTGACGCTGCTCGAAGCGATCGGCCGTAAGTGCGACTTCCTGCGCGAGTGGGCACCGCCGAATGTGCGCGTCGTACAGGGCCGGGCCGAGGCGGAGGAGACGGACGTGTATGGAGTTGCTGTGGCCAAGGCACTCGCGAAACCCCCAGTTGCGGCCGAATGGTGTCTTCCGCTCGTCCGTACCGGCGGCGCCGTGGTCCTGTGGGTCGGGCCGAGCGCCGATGCCGAGCGTGTCGCCCGGGTCGCCGACCAGGTTGGCGGTGAGCTCACGCAAGCCCGCGACGGGCTCATGGTTTTGCGCAAAGTGTGTCCAACGCCGGCGGGCTTTCCGCGCCGGGCCGGGGTGGCGAGTAAGCGTCCGTTGGCCTGAGTACGCTGGCAAGGTGGCGAAGGTCTATGCGCTGGCGAATCAGAAGGGCGGCGTCGGCAAGACGACGACCGCAATCAACCTCGCCGCCTGCCTGGCGGAAGCCGGTGAGCCGGCGCTCGTCATCGACCTCGACCCGCAGGCGAATGCCACGTCGGGGCTTGGCGAGCGGGCGAATGGAACGTCGACCTACGACCTGCTCGACGGCGTGCCGTTGCGCGACCTCGCGAAGCCAACGAAGTTTCCGAACCTGCACCTGATTCCCGCCAAGCCGGACCTTGCCGGTGCGACCGTCGAGTTGACGCAGCACAGCGACGGGGAGACCTATCTGCGCCAGGCGTTGGCTTCGGACATCGATCAGTACTCCTTCGTCTTCCTCGACTGCCCGCCCTCGTTCGGCCCGCTGACCGTGAACGCACTCGCTGCCGCCGACCGTGTGCTGATTCCGGTGCAGGCCGAGTACTACGCACTCGAGGGCTTGTCACAGCTCGTGCAGTCGATCAATCTCGTCAAGGCGCGATTGAATCCCCGGCTCGCCGTTGGTGGCGTACTGCTGACGATGGTTGACGGACGGACGCGTCTGTCCGCAGACGTCGAGGCCGAAGTGCGCAAGCACTTCGGGGAGCTGGTTTTCACGCAAACGGTCCCGCGCTCGGTGCGCCTTGCAGAAGCGCCGAGTCACGGCTTGCCCGCAATCGCGTACGACCGCCGCTCGCGCGGTGCGGACGCCTACTGGAAGGTGGCAATGGAGCTTGTCCAGCGTGCTTAATTACGGCCGGACCGGCCCCGCGTGCACGCCCCTGGCGGCTGCAAAGCGGCGTGCCAGGAGCGCACTCGCGTGACCGGCCCGGCCTTTGAGCGAAGAGGCCTCGGCAGAGGCCTGGAGGTCCTTCTGGGCGGGGCGACGGCGACGGAGCTTGCCGAGCTTCCCGTCGATGCGATTCATCCGAACCCGCGGCAGCCGCGGCGACGCTTCGACTCCGAAGCCGGTGCGGGGCTGGCGGACTCGGTGCGGGCACAGGGTGTCGTGCAACCGGTGCTTGTGCGGCCGCGCGCCGCCGGCGGTTACGAGCTGATCGCGGGCGAACGTCGCTGGCGTGCGGCGCGCGACGCCAAGATGAAGACGGTGCCGGCCGTCGTGCGCGACGCCGATGACCGGGACACGCTGTTGCTCGGCCTGGTCGAGAACGTCGCGCGCGAGGATCTCTCTCCGATCGAAGAAGCACGCGCGTTCGCCGTCGTGCTCGACGAGTTCGGGCTTTCGCTCGGGGAGCTTGCGGAGCGCGTCGGCAAGTCGAAGCCGGCAGTCTCGAACCGGGTGCGTCTTCTCGAGTTGCCCGAGGACGTCTTGAAGATGGTCGAGCGGGGGCAGCTGAGCGAAGGCCATGCGCGGGCCGTGCTGGCGGTGCCGGACCACGAGGGCCGCCGTGCGCTGGCGCGCAAGATCGTCCAGAAGGGCATGTCCGTCCGGGCTGCCGAGCGGGCCGCCCGCTGGGCCGGCGCCAAGACGAAGCAACGCCGTCAGACGACGAAGCTCGATCCGGCGCTCGTCGCCCGCGCCAAGACTGCAGCCGACCGAATCACCGGTTTCTCCAGCCGAATTGTGTCGAATCGCCTCGAAATCTCCTTCGTCGACGAGTCGGAGCTGGAAGAGCTGGTGGAAGCCCTGGAGAAGGCCGCGAAGTAGCCGTATCCCGCTGGACGCCTGCGTCGTTCAACGGGTGAGATGCTCGGACTGTGGCTGAACGACATGGAGTCCCTCGAAGCGATCTCGCAGGACGACGAGGCGAAGCGGATCTTTCTCCGCATGGCCGCGATGTCGCGGGACGGCCAGATGAAGAGCTTCCTGAACGAGGTGGCCCGCGACGAGGATCTCGACGACGAGACGAAAGGCACGCTGAAGGAGCTGGCGGAGGACGACACGTTCCTGCTGGCGGTCGAGGACTATCTCCAGCGCACCACCGTTCTGCACTAGAGACCTGTTGGAGCTGGCGCGAGACGCCTCGCGGAGCGCGGGTATGGGCGATCGTGGACTCGAACCACGGACCTCCGCCTTATCAGAGCGGCGCTCTAACCAACTGAGCTAATCGCCCACGGGAGGCTGGATTGTAGCGGGGGGTTTCCCTATGCTCGCGCGCATGGCAACGCTCGGCGAGGTGATGACGAAGGACGTGCTCTCGGTCGCTCCGGAGGACACGATCGGTGAGGCGGCTCAGAAGATGACCGATCAGGGAGTCGGTGCCGTGGTCGTGTCCGACTTCGGCCGGATGATCGGGATCTTCACCGAGCGCGACCTGATGCGTGCTGTCGCCGGCCGGGTTCACTCGAGTGAGGCGCGTGTGCGCGAGTGGATGACGCCGGATCCCGTGACCATGACGGAGGACGCATCGGTCGAGGAGGCCGGGCAGACGATGATCGAACGTGGCTTCCGCCACATCCCGGTCGTCGCGGGCGAGCGGGCGGTCGGCATCGTCAGCATCCGCGACGTGGCCGAGTGGCGCTTGAAGGACGACTAGGGATACCGCGGCGCTACCCCTTGCGGAGCTTTCACCGCAAGACCCCTGAGCTACCATCAGAGCACGGCCATGCAGGAGATGCAGATCTACGGGGTCAGTTTCGATCTCGTCGGCAAGCAGCCGATCGTCTTGCTCAAGACTGCCGAGGGAAACAAGTTCCTACCGATCTGGATCGGCCACCCGGAGGCGGCCGCGATTCTCATGAAACTTCAGAGCGCGTCCACGCCGCGGCCCATGACTCATGACCTCGTGACCGACATGCTCGACCAGCTCGGCGCCCACGTGACGCGTATCACCGTGACGGAGCTGCGCGAGAACACGTTCTATGCGCAGATCACCGTCCAGCTCGACGGCTCGGAGATCGAGGTGGACTCCAGGCCGTCCGACGCGATCGCGCTCGCGATCCGCGCGGAGGCGCCGATCTTCGCTGCTGACGATGTGATCGAGGAGTCGGCAATCGAGTTCGAGGGCGAAGAGGTGACGGAGGAGGAGATCGAGTCGAGGGTCTCCGAGTTCAAACAGTTTCTCGACGAAGTGACGCCCGACGAGTTCGCGATCGAGCCGGAAGAGGAGTAGTCGGTCATGGCCGCCCCGGCCACTTGAGCTTCACGGGCTCGTCGCTGCGCGGAAGCGCGATCAGAACGAAGGGATAGGTCACCCGGGCCTGCACGGGATCGCCCAGAGTCGGCGTTCGCTCGTGCACGACGACGACGATGTGGTCGCCCAGGTCACGGACGCGAACGATCTCCAGTTCGTAGCCGCTGCTCGACCGCGGCCCGGCGGCGACCAGGTAGATCTCGCGGCGACCGAAGTCGATGTTCGGCAGATGAATCAGGCGGCCCGGGTTGTTTCGCTCGAGCACGTCGAGCAGAGCGGCGCGGCTGCGGAAGACATCGCGAGTGATGCGCGTGAACTCGAGCGGCCCTGCCTGTCCGGTGAGGTCCGTGTACGGGACGTCGCGGGGCGTGCTCCCGCAACCTGCGGCGGCCGGGACGAGGATCAGAAGGGCGACAGCACAGGCCAAACCGCAGCGCACGCGCCGAGAATATCCGCCTGCGGTTTGCCCGAAACGGCAACGGTGAGCGCGACTGCGTTGAAGAGCCCGTGGACGATCATCCCCGGATAGACGCTGTCGACCCGGCTGCGCAGATAGGCCAGCCCGATGCCGAACGCGGCGAGAAATGGAAACGCGTTGACCAGGCCGTGCGCCAGCGCAAAGGCAAGGCCGGTGCCGATGATCGCCGTCCAGCGCCCGTAGCGCCCGAGTAGGGAGAAACCAAGGCCTCGAAACGTCAGCTCTTCGATGGCCGGCGCAACCACCGCGACCACGACGCCGTTCGCGACGTACGCCGCCACGTGCTTTGGCTGCCAGGTGTCGGGAGTGACCCCTTGCTCACGCCCAGGCTCGAGCAGCGGGGTCAGGAGGAGCGTGAGGACGAACATTCCGATCCCGACACCGGCCCCAATCCGGACGGCGGTGCGCCACGAGGTCGGGCGGCGTAATGCGAATACTCGCCGGCGGTCGCCTGCGGTGCCGGCGATGCCGTAGATGATCGCCCCGATGATCGCGAACTCGACCAGGTTTCCGGTGACCGTTGACCACTTGTAGAGCAGGTCCTTCGGCGGCTTGCCTGCGGTGAAGCGGAGCGTGTAGCTCAACGTCGTGAACGCGAGCACGAAGCTACTCCAGAGTGCGAGCGGCACCCTCATGGGATCGCAGCCACCGCCGCGGCAACCGGTGCGGGGGCGAACTGCATTCCGGCGGCGGCTGCGGCAGCCCGATCGGCGTCGTCATCACCGATGTGCAGTGCGCGTCCCGGCTCAACCCGAAGCTCGGCGAGCGCACGGACGAGGCCCCCAGGCTCCGGTTTGCGCGCGGCGTGCACGACCATGCTGAAGTAACGGTCGAGCCCGATCTCGCCGAGCAGCCGCCGCAGGCTCAGGTCCCAGTTCGCCACGACGGCGAGCTCGACGCCGAGGGCTCGGAGACGCTCGAGCGAGTCGAACACTCCGGGGATGACCTCGAAGTGGAGCGCGCCGACGTAGGCGGGGGCGAACTCCTTCGGGTCGAGATTCGCATCGACCGCCTCGAGGAAGACGCCGGCGCACTCCTGTTGCAGTCGCGCCAGGCTTGCTTCGTCGTGACCCTCGCCGGCCTTCTGTGCGTAATGTGCGACTTCGGTCTGGAAGCCGGCGAGGACGGCCTGCTGCGTGCGCTCGATCCCCCTCTCGGAGAGCACCTTCGTCAGCGCCGGAACGGGATCGGCGAGCGTGACGAGGGTGCCGTGCGCGTCGACGGTGACCGCGTCGAGCTCGGCGGCCTTCATGCGACCCACTGCCACAGGGCCCATTGGACGACGGCGAGCCCGAGGAACAGCGCGCTGCAGGCGACGACCGCAGTGTGTAGCCGCGGCCTGTCCTCTGTCAGTACCGCAAGTGCGAGGAAGAGTGGGAAGACGACCAGCCCAAAGCGTGGCAGGGAGAGCAGTGGCCAGCGCGAGCTGGGGTAGCTGAGCGGGATCGCGAGGCTCAACGCGGCGAACAGTCCGTAGGGCGCGCCGAACCGCCGCCACGCTATGACAGTGAGCACGAGGAAGAGGGCGAGGAACACGAGCGCCTGCACGTTCTCGGCGGCCGCGTGCATTGGATTCGCATCGGGAACGTGTGTCCCATGCCCCACGACGAACTGCTCGAGGCCGCGCCACCCTGCGACGAGACCGTCCCAGATCCCGCCGAGAGGTCCGGCCCGTGACAAGTGGCGGTGCCAGCGGTCCTGCGCGTCGGTGAACGCCCACGGGTCGCCCACCTGCTGCCAGAGCACGAGCGGATAGACCGCGGCAACGGGCACTGCAAGCGCGATGCCGGCGAGAGCACGCAGGCGGTCGCGGTGGTGCCAGGCCAGCAGGGCAAGCGCCGGGAGCAACGCAAGGCCGGCCGCACGGGTCAGGATCGCGAGCCCGGCGACGAGCCCCGCCCCCGCGAAGCGATCGCGCTCGGCGAGGGCGAAGGCGGCGAGGACGAGCAGCAGGAACAGTGACTCGCTATAGACGGCCTGGAGGAAGAGCGCCATCGGAAACACGGCCAAGTAGAGAACGCTGCGTCTCGCGCCTGCAGCACCCAGGCGCTGCTCGGCAAGGCGGTACAGGAGTACGAACGAGCCGAGACAGCAGAGCAGGGAGACGACGAGACCGGCCAGGACGTAATGGCCGAAGAAGGCGCGGCCGAGGACCGCGACCAGCGCCGGGTAGAGCGGGTGGAATGCAGCGGACGCGTCGTCGTAGCCGTTCTGTGCGATGCGCAGGAAGAAGTCGCTGTCCCAGCGGGCCCAGATATCGGTGAAGTAGCCCAGGTCGTGCAGGCGCGGCGTGTCCCAGCGGCCCGCATTCGGGTGCCGATTCGGCTCGAAGAAGAAGAAGGCGAAGATCGCCGCGATCCAGATCACCGCGCGGCTCCAGAGGTAGATGTCCAGCGCATGCCTTTGACCCGCGCGCACGGCCGCATGATCATACGGTCGAATGCCCCGTACCTTCACGCCTGAGGAAGCCAACGCGGCCCTTGTCGAGCTGCGGCCGATCGTCGAGCGGATGGTTCAGCATCGACGCAATCTCACCGCAGCGCAGGTTCAGCAGGCGGAGCTTGTCACGCGTATTGCCGGAAACGGCGGCGACATGGTTCCGAGCGACCTGCACGAGGCTGTCGATGCGATCCAGCGCGAAGCCGCGGCGATCTCCGAGTGCGCAGAGCGCATCAACGCCGCGGGTGCGGAGGTGAAGTCGCTCGAGGAAGGGCTGCTGGACTTTCCCGCCAAACGCGGCGACGAGGTTGTGCTCCTCTGCTGGAAGCTCGGCGAGGACGAGATTCGCTACTGGCACCGAGTCGACGAGGGATTCGGCGGGCGGAAGCCGCTGCCGCTTTGAGGGTCGGCGCGCTCGACGTCTCGATCCTTGTCGACGCCGAGGGAAGCTTCGCGACCCTCGCCGAGGCGTTCCCCGCGTTGAGCAGCCGCGAGGAATGGCGGCTCTCGATGACGGGACGCTTCAGGCGCCGCGGCGAGGGGTTCAGCTGGTCGAGCCTTGCAAAGGAGGGCGAGGCTGCTGTCGAATAGAGAGCCATGCTGTTCTGGCAGCGACTGATCGTCGTCGGCGTGGTCCTGCTCGTCACCACGGTGGTGGCGCGCCTGATCGATCGCCGCATCGCCCGCCGCGATCTCCCGCCCGAAGCGATCACTCGCTATCGCGTCGCGCGTCGGAGCGTCACCACGACGATCATGTTCGTGGGGCTTCTCTCCGCTCTGCTCGTGATCCCACAGGTGCGTGCGGTGGCCGGTGGGCTGCTTGCGTCCTCGGCAGTGATCGGCATCGTCGTCGGCTTCGCATCCCAGCGCACGCTCGGGAACTTCGTCGCCGGCCTGCTGATCGCGTTCACCCAGCCGCTCCGGCTCGGCGACGACGTGGTCGTCGAGAACATCGAGGGAACTGTCGAGGAGATCGGCCTCATCTACACGTTCGTTCGGACCGAGAACGGTGACCGGCTCGTGATCCCGAACGAGAAGCTGGCCTCGGATACCATCCGCAACTCCACGATTCGTAGTCGAGAGAAGGTCGCCGAGATCAGCCTTCAGGTTCCACTAGGACAAGACCTCGGTGCCGCGCTGGACCGGCTGCGTGCGATTGCCGGCGACGGCGAGGTGTTCGTCAGCGATCTGTCAGGCAACGCGACGGTCGTGCTGCGCGTGCCGGCGACCGATCGTCCTTCGGCCGAACGGCTCGAGCGCGAGCTCCGCCTCCGCGCCTACGACGTGCTGCGTGCCGAGGGCGTCTACGCATGACACTGCCTCCTCGCGGGCAGCGGTCGCAGTCAGACGCCTTCTTGCTGGAGCGCTTGAGGAAGCGACGCCGGCAACGGGTCAAGAACCGGCGCAAGAGACTGGGCAGGCTCGTGACCGGCACCCTCATCGGCACCGTCCTTTTCCTGGTCGTCTCGAGCTTCACCGGCGCCGCTGTGTGGATGAACAGCTGTAGCCTCAAGTCGCTCAACCCGGTGGAGGTCGGGGAGAACTCGTTCATCTTCGCTGCTGACGGATCGTTGCTGGGGTCGATCCCGGCAGAACGGAACCGGCAGCCGGTTGGTCTCGATCAGATCAGCGCCTGGGTGCCGAAGGCGACGATCGCGATCGAGGACCGCCGTTTCTACAACCACGGCGCACTGGACTGGTTCGGGATCGTGCGCGCGCTCTACGCGGACATTCAGGCGGGGAAAGTCGTGCAGGGCGGGTCGACGATCACGCAGCAGCTCGTCCGCAACCTCTACATCAAGAAGAAGTCGCAGACTCTCTCACGCAAGACGACCGAGGCGTGCTTGGCGATCAAGCTGGCGCGCGAGAAGTCGAAGACGTGGATCCTCAACGCGTACATGAACCAGGTGTATTACGGCAATCACGCGTACGGGATCGAGGCAGCCGCCCAGACGTACTTCTCCAAGCCGGCGCGCAAGCTCACCCTGAACCAGTCGGCGCTGCTGGCCGGACTGCCGCAGGGGCCGTCCGCCTTTGATCCGTTCCAACATCCGGCACAGGCAATCGCCCGCCGGGACGAGGTACTACGGGCGATGCTTGTAAACGCGGACATCACGTCGACCCAGTACGCCAACGCTGTGGCCAAACGCAACCTCCAGCTCAAGGCGGGTCGGCTGTATACGCGTATCCGCGAGCCGTACTTCTTCAGCTACGTGCGCGAGGAGCTTCAGCGCCAGTATGGCTCCAGCACGGTTCGCTCCGGCGGGCTGAAGGTGTATACGACCATCGATCCCCGCCTGCAACGAATCGCGCTCGACGCGATCAAGCGGACACTTCCCGATTCGTCAGATCCCGCCGCGGCGATCGTCTCGATCAATCCGAGCAACGGGGCGATCCGCGCGATGACGGAGGTGAGCCCCGGGAACCCCAAGAATCAGGTCAACTTTGCGTCGTCTGCACGCCGCCAGCCGGGGTCGACGTTCAAGACGATCGTGCTGACGACCGCGATCTCGCAGGGCATCAACCCGTCGACGACTTACCTCTCCGCTCCTTTCAAGTACGACCCGACTGAGACCGGCTCTTGTGACACGAATCCGCCGACGGCCTGGTGTCCCCAGACCTACGACCACTCCTACATCGGGCCGACCTCGATCGAGAACGCGACTCTCCGCTCCGATAACAGTGTCTACGCCCGCCTGTCGCTCGACGTTGGTCCCGAGAACATCGCGGACATCGCCTATCGGCTCGGCGTTCGCACCGACCTGCGCTCGAGCGAGGGGGCCTACGTGCCGTCGATGGGTCTCGGGTCGCGCGTCGTGACCCCGATGGACATGGCTTCCGTGTACTCGACTCTGGCCGCCGGGGGCGTCTACTCGAAGCCGATGGCGATCCGCAAGGTGATCCTGCCGGGCGGCAAGGTCGACACCGAAGCGGGCTGGGGCGTGCCGCAGCGCAAGCGCGCCGTGCCCGACTGGGTCGCTGCCGACGTCGTGCGAATCCTCGAGGAGAACATGAAGAGCGGCACCGGAACCGGGGCCTACTTCGGCAAGACGTCGGCCGGCAAGACGGGGACGACCGACAATTACGCCGACGCGTGGTTCTGCGGTTTTGTCCCCGGGCTCGAGGCGACGATCTGGATCGGCTATCCGCGTGGAGAGATCCCGATGACGTCCGTGCACGGCATCTCGGTCTCAGGGCCGACCTTCCCCGCGACGATCTGGAAGCTGTTCATGGAGCGCGCCGCAGACTACGCACCGTTCCCCAAGGAGTTCCCCACACCGACAAGCTCGCCGGTCTGGATCACGCACAAGCTGCAGTACGCCCTGAGCGGCGGTTACTACGCGCCGAGCTACTCGGGCTCTGCGCCTGCGCAGACGACGACGGACTCGGGAAATGGCGGCCCCGACGGTTTCTCCCAGGTTCCTGCTCCCGGCACGCCCCCGTAGGCTCTGGCTGCGGCCGTTGGCCGCCGCGATCCCGCTCTATCTCGTTGCGTGTGTCGTCCCGGACGGAGGGCTCTTCCGCGCCGCGCGGTTCCGCGATGTGCATCTGTATCAGGGGTTCGCGAATGCGATCTTCGACGGGCACGTGCCGTACCGCGACTTCTTCATGGAGTACCCGCCCGGCGCGCTCGCCGTGTTCCTGCCGCCTTCGGCTTTTGGCTCCGCGCACTACAACGCAGCGTTCAAGTGCCTGATGGCGCTGTGCGGCGTGGCGACGCTCCTGTTGGTCGCGTCCCTGCTCGTGAGGCTGGGCGTTTCGACGGGTCACCTCTGGGCTGCGGTCCTGTTGTTCGCGCTGTCGCCAATCGCGCTCGGGCCGATCTCGCTCAACACGTACGACGCGTGGCCGGCGCTGCTCACGCTCGGGGCGCTGGCGTTGCTGTTGGCCGGCCGGGATGTCGCCGCGTTTGCTTTGCTCGGCGCTGCTTTCGCGGCAAAGGTCTACCCGGTCGTGCTCATTCCGCCGGCCGCGATCTTCGTCTGGCGCACGCACGGACGCGCCAC
>DASWGR010000019.1:0-1596 GCA_036393535.1 Gaiellaceae bacterium
TTACACGCGAAGGCGGTGCGAGCGACGAGGTGCTCGTCCCGGCACGGCTCGTGCACAAGCTCGAGCCGGAGACGTCGCTGCTCGACGCTGCCTTGGTGGAGCCCTCCTCGGTTGTCCTTCGCGCGCTCGAGAAAGCCGCGCCTGCGGCTGGTGACCGCGTGCTGGTAGTCGGAGACGGGACGATTGGTCTGCTCGCCGCCTATCTCGTAGGCCTGTGGTCGCCGGCGAGCGTGACGATGATCGGCCGGCGGGCCGAGCAGGCGGAGCTCGCACAATCCGTCGGTGTCGACGGCTTCCAGCTGAACGGAGGTCACAGCGGCGAGTTCGACCTTGCGGTTGAAGCTGCCGGCGTCCCCGACGCGGTGCTCACGTCGATTGCGTCGGTCCGCCGCGGCGGGAAGGTGGCCCTGCTGGGGTTGCCTCCCACTGGACAGACCGTCGAGCTGGCGGCGGACCTGATCGTGAACAACGACCTGTCGGTCCTGGCGAGCTTCGGCTACACGTCCGCTGCTTGGAGTCGTACCGTCGACTTGTTGAACCAGGGACGCATCAGACCGGGGCAGATCGTGACGCACCGCTTCGCGCTGGAGGACCACGACCGGGCCTTCGCGACCCTTGCAGCCCCCGAGGGCAGGCGGGGCAAGATTCTCCTCGAGATCTCGAGAGACGAATGAGGCGCGATACCGGTGTTCACCAACCACCGACCCACCCGCTCAGCAGGCCATACGGCTCCGTGTCCGGGGGCCGTTCCGGGAGAGCGCGGAGGAAGTCGAAGTCACAGCCTTCGCTGGCCTGAAGGACGTGGTCGACGTAGAGGGCGCCGTAGCCGCGACGGTAGCGCGGTTCGGGCGGTCCGAGGCGCTCCAGCCGCCGCCCGACTTCCCGCGGAGGAACGTCGAGGTCGATCCGACGCTCTGCGACGTCGAGCACGATCGGATCCCCGTCTTCGACTGCACGCAGCGGTCCGCCTGCAGCCGACTCCGGTGCGACGTGCAGGACGACGGTGCCGAACGAGGTCCCGCTCATGCGTGCATCCGAGACACGCACGAGGTCGGTTACGCCTTTTCGGAGCAGCCTGCTGGGAATCGGCAGCTGCCCCCATTCGGGCATGCCCGGGCCACCCTTCGGTCCCGAGTTGCGCAACACGAGCACCGAGTCGGGCCCGATCTCGAGCGACGGATCGTCGATTCTCGCGGCGACGTCGTAGACGTCCTCGAACACCACCGCAGGCCCTCGATGCTCGAGAAGCGACGCAGATGCAGCGCTGCGTTTGATTACGGCGCCGTCCGGCGCAAGGCTGCCACGCAGGACTGCGATGCCGCCCTCGGAGGCGAGCGGGGCGTCAAGCGCGGCGATGACGCTACGGTCGCGAACCTGCGCCGAGGCGAAGCCGTCGGCCAGCGTACGCCCGGTGACAGTCAGCGCCGCGATGTTCAGAAGAGGCTCGAGCTCCTGGAGCAGCGCTTGCACGCCGCCCGCGTGATGGAAGTGCTCGACCAAGAACTCGCCGGACGGCCGCACGTTTGCAAGGACCGGCGTGCGGCGCGAGATCTCATCGAAGCGATCGAGGGTCAGCGCCACGCCTACCCGGCCGGC
>DASWGR010000020.1:0-8984 GCA_036393535.1 Gaiellaceae bacterium
CCACGCCCGCGAAGACGCGCGTGCGCTGTACAGCGCACGCGCGTCTTCGCGGGCGTGGCCGGTTGGGGCCCCGAACAGCTCGAGGACGAGCTCGAGCGCGACGACTGGATCATCGAGCCTGCGGACGTCGACGCGATCTTCACCGACGATCCGGATCGGCTCTGGAGCGAGGTCCTGCGCCGCAAGGGCGGGCGTTACGAGCTGGTCGCTCGCATGCCGCTCGATCCTTCGATGAATTAGTACCCCTGCCGGTGACACCGCTGAGTTTCTGGGTCGCGAGCACCAAGCCAGAGGCCGCACTCAACCGCAGCAAGGCTGGACAGCCTTGCTAAGGGCGAGGGTGGACTCTGGCGCCGCGTGATCGCGGGCCAGAGGCCGGCGAGCATTGCTGGTAGGGGCACTATTAACGGCCTTGCTCCCACGCGTCGAGCATCGATTCGACGTGACGGCGTTGCGCTTCGGTGAAAGGCACGTCGGCGAGCAAGCGCCGCACCTCTGACGGATCGTCGTTCTCGACAGCCGCCTCCAGGTGCTCACGTGCGGGCGTAGGCTGTTGCAGCTGGCGGCGCAACCAGCGCAGGAGGCTGACCTGCGACGCCCGGTTCACTCGGGGAGCTTGACCGCCAGGGTGTCGCCGTTCACCGACACCGAGCCGCGAAGTGCACGGATCACGATCACGGCGACGGCGGCCCCGAGATCCCGTAGCTCCTCTCCGAGCAGAACCGGTCCCGAAGCCGGAGTGACTGGGGAGATCGCAAGCGTCGCGCCGTCGACGCGTAGCTCGACCTGCTCGAGCCCGCCGTGGCGTAGCGCCGCCTGCGTCAGGGCGGAGACTCCACGCCGGACGGCCTCGACGTCGACCCGGACCTCCGCGCCCTGCCCCGTGACGACGACGCGCTCCTCTCCCAGGTGCTCGGCCGCGCCGCGCGCAAGCTCGAGCGTGTCGGCCGGTTGGAGCGCAGGGTCGTAGCGTCCACCTTCGATCCGCGCGGCGACGCCGAGCTCGTCGAGGAGCTCGGCGAGCTGGAGCGCGGCGCTGTCGATCATCTCCATGTAGCGCTGCTTGGGCTCGCCGAGATCGCCCATGCGTACGAGCGTCTGCGCGAACCCGTGAATCGTCGCCAGCGGCGTGCGCAGGTCGTGTGCCGCGAGCGAGACGAGCCGCGGGAAGCTGTCGTTTGAATCCCCCACTGAGCCGCCTGACATTAACCTGTCGTGCATGACGGAGTCACGCGAGCTTCTGGACGATCTTCAAGGCTCGATCCCCGAGGTGAGGCTCGGCCTGTCGCGGGCCGGCGTCCAGGGCGTGGCCAAGGCGATCCGCCTCCGCTGGGGCGGCGCGGAGAAGCTCATTTCCGCGGAGATCGACTGCTTCGTCGACCTCGACCGAAGCCAGAAGGGCGTGCACATGTCCCGCTTCCCCGAGCTCTTCGAGGAGGCGATCGACGAAGTCGTGATCGGCGAAGCCTTCCTCGTGGAGGAGCTGGCGGAACACATCGCGCGACACATCGTCGACCGACAGAGAGCGGGCCGCGCGGAGGTGCGGATCGCGGCGCGCTATCCGCTGGAGCGCCGGACGCCTGTGACGGGCCTGGCAACGCAGGAGATGATCTCGATCGTCGGGATCGCCGCCGCGACCGAATCGCGCGTGCGGCGGGTCGTCGGCGTCGAGGCAACGGGTATCAACGCGTGCCCGTGCGCCCAGGGGCTCGTGCGCGGCAAGGCCTCGGAGCGGCTGCTCGAAGCCGGGTTCGAGGCGATGGACGTCGAGCGGATCCTCGAGCTCGTCCCACTCGCGACCCACAACCAGCGCGGTCGCGGAACGCTCTACATCGGCAGCGACCATCCGGTGAATGCCGAGCAGCTGGCGGGCATCGTCGAAGGCTCGATGAGCTCGCCGATCTACGAGCTGCTGAAGCGGCCGGACGAGCTGTTCGTCGTCGAGCATGCTCACCTCCAGCCCCGTTTTGTCGAGGACTCGGTGCGGATCTCCCTGCACTCGACGCTCGAGCGCTACCCGGAGCTGAAGGACGAGGATTTCGTGTTCGCGCGCCAGCTCAACTTCGAGACGATCCATTCGCACGACGTGCTGGCAGAGCGCTACGGAACCGTCGGCGAGCTGCGGGGTGAGCTCCGCGACGGTGAGCCCGCCGCACGGCACACCGAGCTACGTGAGTGGCTCGCGGGTTCCTAGTCGCCTGAACTTGAAGCGGTTTTCCGTGCCCGCGCGAAGCCGGGCGATGTTCTGGCGGTGCAGCACCAGGACGGCGGCGGCCGCACCGGCGGCGAAGGCGATCACCGGCCAGGGCCGGTCCAACAGGACGGCCGCGATCGGCAATGAAAGGGCTGCTGCGATCGAAGCCAGAGAGGCGTAGCGGAAAACGAGGAAGACGGCGAGCCAAACGCCCGCACCCACGGCGCCGACGACCGGCGCGACGCCGAGGAACGCACCGCCACACGTGGCCACCACCTTGCCGCCCCGCTGCCAGCGCAGGAACAGCGGACGCCAGTGCCCGAGCATCGCCGCTGCGCCGGCGAGCACGCCGGCGAGATGCGACACCAAGAGCGTCGCGACGAGAGCCGGCACGAGGCCCTTCGCCGTGTCCAGCAGCACGACGGGCAAGCCCAGCCGCCAGCCGTAGACGCGCCAGACGTTCGTGCCGCCGATGTTGCCGCTGCCTTGGCGCCGGATGTCATCGTGCTTGACAAGGCGCGGGAGCCAGTAGCCCCACGGCATCGAGCCGAGCACGTAGCCCGCAGCGACAAGGAGCGCGGTTTTCATGTGGCCTTACGTCTGGATCTGGTACTTCGACACCCAGTTGTTGACGATCGACCAGTCGAGGTTGTCGAAGAACGCATCGATGTACGAGGCACGGTCTGTCTGATAGTCGAGGAAGTACGCGTGCTCGTAGACGTCGAGCGCGATCAGCGGCGTGGCGTTCCAGATCGGATACGTGTTCTGCGCGTCGCCCACGTAGTTGAAGAGGTGACCCTCGTCCCAGTCGTAGGCCGTCCAGGCCCAGCCGCGGCCGGCCATCCCAGTGCCTTTCAGGTCGGTGCGCCAGTTCTGCACCGAGCCGAAATCACGTTCGAGCAGGTCGCCGATCAGGCCGGTGGGATCGCCCCCGCCACCCCCGAGATGCTCGAAGTAGATCTCGTGGTTCTTGATCCCGCCGACAGCGAAGGTGAGGTCGACCTTGAGCGAGCGGAGGTCCGAGAACACCTGGTTCGCGCTCGCGATGTCGACAGCGTCCAGCCTCGCGAGGATTTCGTTCCGCTTGTTCACGTACCCCTGGTAGAGCTTGTAGTGGGCCTCGATCGTGGCACGCGAGATGCCGTCGAGCTCGTAGAGCTCAGGCTTCAGCTCCCGGGCGGTGATCTCCTCGAACTTGAACGCGAGCGACGTCATCTCTCCCTCTCCTCGACTAAACCGGCGCGCGGAGCATATCCTCGGTGCAGAAGCCACAGAAGGAGCCACCGATGCCTTACGAGGTCCCGCCTCTCCCGTACGACTACAGCGCGCTCGAGCCCCACGTCGACGAGCAGACGATGCGCCTCCACCATGACAAGCACCACCAGGCCTACGTCGACAACGCCAACAAGGCGCTCGCGGGCACCGAGTGGGAGGACCGCCCCGTCGAGGCCGTGCTCGCGAACCTGGAGATCCTGCCGGAGGAGATCCGGCCCGCCGTTCGCAACAACGCCGGCGGCCACGCGAACCACACCCTCTTCTGGGAGATCATGAGCCCGGACGGCGGCGGCGAGCCGAGCGGCTCGCTCGCCGATGCGATCAACAACACCTTTGACAGCGTCGACGAGCTGAAGAAGCTCCTGAACGACACGGGCGTCAAGCGCTTCGGCTCGGGCTGGAGCTGGCTTGTCTATGACGGCACGGGTCTTGCCGTCTACTCGACCGCGAACCAGGACTCGCCGATCAGCAACTCGGACGTGCCGCTCCTCGGCATCGACGTCTGGGAGCACGCCTATTACTTGAAGTACCAGAACCGTAGGCCCGAGTACCTCGAGACCTGGTGGAACGTCGTCAACTGGGATGCCGTGCAGAAGAGGTTCGAGAGCGCGGACAAGTAGTCCGCGCTCCCGGAGGTGCTTAGCTGCGGATCGTCGTGCTCGCGGAGGCGGCGTAGCAGCTGCCGACTTGTCGCTGCGTCAGGTATGCCCGGACGCGCAGTCGCACGCGGATCTTCGCACGGAAGGTCACAGTGGAGACCCTGGTCGGGTTGATCGGCGTCGTCAGACTCGAACCGGCGCGGAGGACGACAGAGCGGATCGTGATCCAGCGGCGCTTTACCACGCTGTATCGCTGGAACAGGACGAACTTGCCGGCGTACGAATCCGCGGCCAACACGGTGACGCGGAACCTGCGCGGGGCAAGCTTGCGCAGTGTTACCTTCGGCCGAACCCGTTCGAGTACCTGCGAGCTCGACGACGAGCGGAACCGGGCCTGGTAGGTCGTGTTCCGGCGCGGCTGCACGCTGAGCGTGTATGCACCGCCCGTCGCCGTCGTCACGGTCGTGAGCTTCGCGAGCGCGGGCGCGCCGCATTCCTGCGTGAAGATGTCGACCTTCTGATTCGCCTGACCTGAGGCCAGCTGGCCGGTCAGCGTGGCGCTACGGCCGTAGAGCGCGACCTTTGGAACCGCCGTCAGCGAAAGCGTGCTGCCGGGCGCTGCGGTGACCGTGATCGATCCCTTGAAGGCTGAACCCTTCTTGTTCGGATCGCTCACCGTGTATTTCGTGGCGGTGCGGAACGTGCAGGTCGTGCTCTGGGCCGGCTGGAGCGTGAGGCTGCCGGTGCACGTATAGCCGTTCGTCGGCTTGAGCACGACCTGGTGGGCAACCGTGTCCTGATTCGCGAACACGACCGAGTCGCCGGTTGCGATCGTCAACGTCTTGGGCACGTAGCCGTCGTGGGTGATTGCCAATGTCGTCGTCGCCGCCGGTGCGGACGAGGCGACCGCCGCGCCGAGAACGAGTCCCAGCAAGAGAAGTCGCTTCATACTTCCAAGACCCCCTGAGGTGAGTTGCGTCCTATAGAAGACGCAACTCACCGTGATGACTTGCGCTCTGCCTAACGCTTGACGACCGGCTGCGTTCCGCTCCACGCGTCGATGTAACCACCGGGCATCTCGTTCGCCGGCATGTAGATCCGGATCGACCAGCGCCCGCGCGGGATCACGGAGCGGACGAACTTCATCCCCATGATCCGGCCGGATTGCTGGCCAAGCTGGAGTCGGCGCACGTTGATCCACGTGCGCGCGAGTGTGAAGCGCTGCAGGTAGACGAAGCGCCCCGCAAACGACTGGCCCGCCGTCACGTAGAAGTGGAAGTACCCCGACCGGGAGACGAACGGCAGCTTGATCGTCGGCTGGACCTGGACGCCGACCGAGCTTTCGGCTCCCTTCCACTGGGCTTGATAGGTCGTGTTGAGCTGAGGCGTGACGTTGAACGAGAATGAACCGCCGCTCGTCGTCTGGAGCGTCGCTACCACCTGCTTCGTGGTCTGTCCGAAAGGCAGCGCCGCGATCGTGACGGTCTCGCCGGTGCGTTTGTTGTTCACGACGCCGGTGAGCGTCACTTGCGTCCCGAACTTCACCACCGGCGCCGACACGGCAAGCGACACCACCGGCGAGGCACCGCGAACGGTGATGGTTCCCTTCAGACTGGGATGGAGACCGTCGTGGTAACGGTACGTCCCACCGTTCGGGAAGGCATGGGTGTAGCTCTTGCCTTTCGCCAAGATCGGCGAGGCGAATGAGCCACCGTTCGCCACGACCTGGTGATCGTTCGTGTCCGTGTTCGTCCAGGTGACGGAGTCGTCTTGGTTGATCGTCACGGTGGCCGGCACGAACCCCGTGCTCTTGATCTGAACCGTGCTCGTCGCCGTTGACGCGGGTGCGGCCAGCACCAGTGCCATCCCTGCCACGGCGATCGGAATGAACCTGCGCATCGTGGAACCCCCTGGTGTCTTCTGGCTTCTTCCCTAGAGACGTAGGTACCCCGTAAGGGGTTTTTAAGCGTTCCGTATGGGTCCTGGTTGTGGAGGGTGCCCTCCGCGTGCTGCAATCCAGCAGACATGGAATCCCGTAGAGATCCCGAGAAGATGGGTGTCAGTGTTGCCTTGCCCGCGGCCATGCCCCGTGGCGGCAGCCGGGAAACGACCGGCGAGGACCCGCGCGACGAGCGCGGGCTGACCGACGGCGATCTGATCAGCCGCGTGGCGCGGCGCGACGCCAACGCCTTCGAGCTGCTGTATCGGCGTTTCGCCCGGCCCGTCTTCGGCCTTGCCCTCAGGCGCCTCGGCGACCGGATGCGTGCCGAGGACGCCGTGCAGGAGACCTTCGCCGCGATCTGGCGTTCGGCACGAACGTACCGGCCCGAGCGCGGCCCAGGAGCACCCTGGCTCTACGCGGTCGCACGCAACGCGATCGTCGACCGGGGCCGAAACCGCAGCGAGCCGCCGGCGGAGGCTCCCGACGCCGCATCGCTCGAGCCCAGCCCGGCCGAGCGGGCCGAGGCCTCGTACGTGTCGTGGCGCGTGCACCGCGCGCTCGAGGGGCTGTCAGGCAACGAGCGCGACGTGATCGAACTCGCCTACTACGCCGAGCTCTCGCAGAGCGAGATCGCCGACTTCCTCGGCATCCCACTCGGCACCGTCAAGACGCGCACACGCGCCGGGCTGAGCCGTCTCGCCGACCTGCTCGAAGGAGAATTGCAATGACGCGCGCACCGGACTTCGACGATCTGGTCGGAAAGGAGGTGCCGGACGAGGAGCGCGCGCGCCTGCTGCGCGCGCACCGGCTGCTCGTCGAGGCCGGGCCTCCGCCGGAGCTCTCGCCCGACCTGGACTCGGTGCCCTGGCCCGAGGAGTCTCAGATGCCGCTGCTCAAGCCGAAGCAGAGTCGTCCGCTCCTGCTCGCGGCTGCGATCGCCACGGCGATCGGCGTCGGCTTCGTGCTCGGGCAGGCCACGGGGCCGAGCTCGAGCTCGATGCAGACCGTACGCGTCGTGAAGCTCGCTGGAACGCAGCTCGACAGCGACGCGCGTGCGACTCTCGAGCTCGGCAAGGCTGACGCGAACGGCAACTGGCCGATGATCCTCCATGCTCGCGGCCTGCAACAGCTGCCCGAGGGGGGCTACTACGACCTCTACCTGACGAAGAACGGGAAGCCGGTCGTGCTCTGCGGCACCTTCAACGTGACGGGCGATGAGGTGATCGTGCATTTCAGCGCGGCCTACGACCTCAAGCACTTCGACAAGGACGGCTGGGTGATCACGCGCCAGCGGCCGGAGAACCACGAGCCGACCGAAGTCGTTCTGGAGCCGACGCCGGTCTAGGGCGCGATGCGGCTGCGTTCGACGAACGCGGCATGCGTGATCGGCATGACACGCTCGAGGAACGATTCGGCGGCCGCCGCATACTGCTGGATCTCGTACTGTGCCGCCTCATGGTTCCGAAGTGAGCAGAAGTGCATGAGGCTCCGTGGATTGCAGCTCCAGTAGTACTTCGTGTACGTGGAGAGCGGCAGCACCGCACGAGCGACTTCTTTCGCGACTCCTTGCTCGAGCATTCGCTCGTACGCCTGAAATGCGCGCGTCGCATTTTCCTCGATCTCACGGCGCGTGGCCTCGCGTGTGACGTCGTCGACGGGCTCGAATGAATAGGCGCCCGGCTTCCCGAGCTGAGTGCGAACATAGTCCGGTACATAGAACTCAGGCTCCATCTTCGAGTAGCGCCCACTCCACTCGTTATACGAGTGGCCGGCTCGGTGTCGATGGTGCTCGCGGACAACGAACAGCGGCGCTTTGACGATGAATCTGAAGTAGCCATGCTCGAAAGGACTCCCGTGGCCCTCGCGCATTAGGAATCGGATGAGGCCTGCATCGCGCTCGCCAATCTCGTCCGACGCCTGATTGAACGAGACGCGCGCACCGTTCACGACGGCAAGATCGGAGGCAAGGACGCCATCGAGCGCAACGAAGCCGTGGTCCAGGACAGGAGTCGTGTTCTCCGATAACACTTCGGGCGTGACAGTCACAGGGGCGAGTCTAGCCGGGGTACATGTCGGCACATCCGGCTGGTCGTACCCGTCGTGGAAGCCCGGGTTCTACCCGACCGGGACCGATACGAAGGAGTTCCTACGCTTCTACGCGGGGCGCTTCGCCACCGTCGAGCTGAACACCACGGGTTACCGGCTTCCGGGCGAAGAGCAGTTCGCGCGGTGGGCCGAGCAGACGCCGCCGGGTTTCCGCTTCGCGCCCAAGCTCGCGGGCAACCGGCCGCGCATGCTCGCGGACTTCGGGCCGCGTGTTGGTGCGCTCGGCGACCGGCTCGGGCCGATCCGCGTCCAGCTGATCAGCGCGCGCGACGAGGGGATGATCGAGCTCATCCTCGGCTCGCTCGATCCGGGGCTCCTCCTCGCGTTCGATCTCGCCCATCCGTCGTGGGACGGGATCGAGCCGCGGCTCGCCGAGGCCGGTGCCGTGCGCGTCAACGATCTCGACCACGAGGCGGCGTTCCGCTACGTGCGGTTTCGCGATCCACCGTACGACGACGAGGCGTTGCGGCGGTGGGCCGATCGTCTGCGAGCCGTCGACGTGCCGCTCTATGCGTACTTCAGGCACGAGGACGAGCCGACGGCGCCGGCGTACGCCTTACGCTTGCTCGAGCTGCTCGATCAGTGAACGTGGCACTTCTTGTCGGCTCCGGCGATGGAGTTCTGCAAGGCGTTCCGCTCGTGTTCGTAAGCGACGTCTGCCGAGTTGTTCGGGTTGTAGTCGTGTAGGCCGGGGATCGTGACGCTCACGTCGGGCGTCACACCGGGACCGATCGCCGAGAGGCGGTACTTTGCGCCGACACCCGGGCCGCGTGAGGTGAATTGGTAAAAGCCGTAACAGAAGACTCCGGTCGGCTGGTGAGCCAAGAAGGCGTTTTCGCGGCGCCAACCCTTCCCGTAGCGCGAGTCG
>DASWGR010000021.1:0-6518 GCA_036393535.1 Gaiellaceae bacterium
CGGCGAGTTGCCGCGCGACCGTGCTTTTCCCTGCCCCTGCGGGGCCGTCTATGGCGACAATCATCGTCTGGAGACCGAGTTGAGGAGGTCGAAAAACCCGGGGAAGCTTATAGCCACCGCATCGGCGCCCTCGACCTCCACGCCGTCGCGGGAAAAGACTCCGGCAACCGCGCCGAGCATCGCGATGCGGTGGTCTCCATCCGACGGCATCCGGCCGCCGTTCGGACGTGCTGGTACGCCTCTCACGTCGAAGCCATCGTCGCGTGACTGGATGCGGATGCCCAGTGTCTTTAGGCCTTTCGTCACGGTTTCGATGCGGTCCGACTCCTTGAGCCGGAGCTCACCGGCTCCGGTCACGTGGCTCACGCCGCGCGCGACTCCGGCGGCAAGGGCGAAGAGCGGCAGCTCGTCGACGAGGCGGGGCACCTCCTCTTCGGTCACGTCGGTCGCCGTCAGCTCGGCCGAGTGCACCTCGAGGTCTCCGATCAGCTCGCCGCCGACCTTCCGGCGGTTGAAGACGCTGACACGCGCGCCCATGCGTTCCAGGACGTCGAGGAGGCCGGTGCGACGCGGATTGAGGCCGACGTCGTGGATCGTGAGCTCGGAGCCGGCGAGCAGTGTCGCTGCGACAATGAAGGGAGCCGCGGCGGAGAAATCCCCTGGGACCTGGATCTCGGGGAGGCGGAACTGCCCCGCGGGCTCGATCGAGACGGAGTTCGGCCGCCGGCGAATGCGTACTCCCGCAGCCTCGAGCATCAACTCTGTGTGGTCACGGGTCGGCGCGGGCTCGACGACGGTGGTCGTGCCGTTCGCGTTCAGCCCTGCCAGGAGGATGGCCGACTTCACCTGCGCGCTCGCCATCGGGAGCGCGTACTCGATCCCCTTGAGCGCATCCGTCCCCTCGACGACGACGGGCGGCCTGCCGTTCGTCGTCTCGATGCGCGCGCCCATCCGTTTCAACGGCTCCGCGACGCGGTCCATCGGTCGCGAGCGAAGGGACTCGTCGCCGGTGAGCTCGAAGCGCCCTTCCTGTCCGGCGAGGATCCCCGGGAGGAGCCGCATGAGCGTGCCCGCGTTGCCGGCGTCGATCGGAGCGTCGGGCGCCTGCAGGCCGCGGAGCCCAGCACCGTGCACGACGAGCTCGTCGTCGGCAACGTCGTCGACCTGGATGCCGAGCGCGCGCACCGCGTCGACCGTCGACTGCGTGTCGGCCGAGCGTCCGAGGCCTTGCACGTGCGTCTCGCCGTCCGACAGCGCGCCGATGAGCACAGCGCGGTGGGAGATCGACTTGTCGCCGGGCACAGCGATGTGCCCCACGAGCGACCCGGCCGGTTCGACTCGCCTCATGCCCACGTCACACCTCAGGCACGGTGTCTGACACCGAGCCTGAGGATCGCGCCCCGCCCGTGAGCAGGCTCTTTGGCAAAGGCGTCACGTCCTCGTCACACCCCAGGCACAGTGTCTGACCCCCGACCGTGTCATTCGAGAACAGGTGAGATGACGACCTGGTAGCCCTGCGCTTCGAGGATCTTCGCCGCTCGCACGGCTTCGTCTTCGCCGCCGACGAGGAGCGTTAGCGTCCCGCCCCGCTCGCGCGACAGATGTTGCAGCTCGAAGTCCTCGATGTTGATCCGCTCCGCGCCGAGCGCCTGCGTGATTCCGGCGAGGACGCCGGGACGGTCGGGCACGTGCACCCGAATCCGCTGCAGCGTCCCCGGCTCCTCGTACGCATCGGCGAGCATGCGGCGCCGGTTGTCGGACGCCTCGCCGATCCAACGCGCGAGGAAGCCGGCATCGCCATCGGCAAGCGCGCGCTCGACCTGCTCGATGCGCCGGCGATGCTCCGCCAGCGCGGCTGCGAGGGCGTCGGCGTTGTCGAGGAAGATGTCGACCCAGATGCGCGGATTCGCTCCCGCGACGCGCGTCATGTCACGCAGTGAGCCACCTGCGGCGGCGAGCGGCTCGTGGCCGTCGACCCGCGACGCGCCAGCCTGATTCAGGAGCACGTTCGCGAGCGCATGCGGAAGATGACTCGTCAGCGCGACAAGCCGGTCGTGCGCCTCCGGATCGACCGCAACCGGAACGGCGCCGAGCGACGCGACGAAACCGTGCAGCATTCGGTAGCGCTCCGGATCGGTCGTCGTATCCGGCGTCAGGAACCACGTCGCCCCGCGAAAGAGCCCGCCGCTCGCATGCGCCGGACCGTGTGTCTCGGAGCCGCAGACCGGATGCCCGCCGATGAAACGGGCGTCGCTCACCGCCCGCGTGAGCGGAGTCTTCGTCGAGCCGACGTCCGTCACGGTCGTCCCGTCGCTCGTCGCGTCGAGCACAGCTGCCACCTGCGCCGGCAGCGCCGCTACGGGCGCCGCGACGATCACCAGCTCGACGCCCGAGACCGCGGCACCGAGAGAGTCCGCAGCCTCGACCGCTTCGCGCTCGACCGCCGTGGCCAGCGCAGCCGGATCGACATCCCACCCGCGCACGTCCCCCACTCCGGCTGCACGCGCCGCGAGTCCCACCGAGGCACCGATGAGCCCGGTGCCGACAATCGCAAGTCGCTCGACCGCAGCCATGGAACTCAGGATACTTTTGTCCGTCCAATGCGCATCTTCAGCGGCATCCAGCCCAGCGGCGACCCTCACATCGGAAACTTCAGCGGAGGCTTCCGCCAGTACGCCCAGACGCAGGAACGAGGCGAGGCCTTCTTCTGCATCGTCGACCTCCACGCGATCACGATCCAGCACGATCCGGCCGAACTGCGGGAAGGGACGCTCGACTTCACGGCGATGCTCTTCGCGACGGGGCTCGATCCGGAGCGCTCGACCGTCTTCGTCCAGAGCCACGTGACGGCGCACGCCGAAGCGGCTTGGCTGCTGTCGTCGGTGACGAGCTACGGCCAGCTCGGACGGATGACGCAATTCAAGGAGAAATCGGAGGACGAGGAGTTCATCTCCGCTGCACTCTTCACCTATCCGGTGCTGATGGCGGGCGACATCCTGCTCTACCGCACCGACATCGTTCCGATCGGCGACGACCAGCGTCAGCACCTCGAGCTCACGCGCGACGTCGCGCAGCGATTCAACTCGCGTTACGGCGAGACATTTGTCGTGCCCGAGGGCGTCTACCCGGAGACCGGCGGCCGCGTCATGAATCTCCAGGAACCGGACGTGAAGATGTCGAAGTCGCGCGGAGCCGAGAGTGGGAACGTACTGATGCTCGACCCGCCGGACACGATCCGAAAGAAGGTGAAGAGCGCCGTCACGGATTCCGGCAGCGAGGTGCGGTACGACCCAGAGCAGAAGGCCGGCATCTCGAACCTAATCGAGCTCATGACCGTCGTCACCGGGAACTCGATCCCAGACGTCGAGGCGCGGTATGAAGGCTCCGGCTACGGCCGTTTCAAAGAGGACGTTGCGGAAGCGGTCATCGAGGTCCTGGCCCCGATCCAGCCGCGTTACCGGGAGCTCCGCGCGGACGTCGGCGAGCTCGACCGGCTGCTCCAGGTCGGCGCAGACAAGGCGCGTGAGGCGTCGGCGCCAACGCTCGAGCTGATGTACGAGCGACTCGGCTTCGCCAGACCGTAACCGCTTCGTCAACGGACCGGCATCCATCCTCCCCTAAGAGGTTGTAAAATTCCTGCGCGTCAATCGAGGGGAGGGCTCCATGAAGGGGAGAGGAGTAAGAGCGCTCGGCTTCTTGCTGATCGCGTCTCTCGTCGCAACCGGCTTTGCTGCGGCCAAGGTGCAGTCCAACAACGGTGCGCCGCGGACGCTCGCCGCTTCGGGCTGTCAGCTGAAGTCGGCCAAGGGCGACATCCAGCACGTGATCTACATCGTCTTCGACAACGTCCATTTCCTACGTGACAACCCGAATGTGCCGTCTGATGTGGAGCAGATGCCACACCTGCTCAACTTCATCCGCAGCAACGGGACGATGATGACGAACAACCACACCGTCCTGATCTCCCACACGGCAAACGGGATCCTCACGTCACTCACGGGTATGTACCCGGACCGCCACGGGCAATCGGTCACGAACTCATTCCGCTACTTCCGCTCCGACGGATCGACTGCGTCGTCGTCCTCGTTCAAGTACTGGACCGACCTGACTGACGACACCTCGGCCGTTCCGACCGATCCAACGCCGATCATGGTCAATGGCGACAGTGGATCGCCGAAGAACACGCCCGCCCCGTGGGTGCCCTACACCCGCGCCGGTTGCGACTTCGGTGCCACCGCGCTTGCGAACGTCGTCCTCGAGAACACCGGTACCGGACCGAACGGCGACATGACCAAGGTGTTCGGTAATCCTTCACCCGAGCGAACCGACGCACTCACCTCGGCGGCCGCGCTCCCGGGGACCGCGTTGCGAAACAAGGCACAGACCGACTACGTAGGAATCGCCGTCCACTGCGCAGCAGGGGGCGGCATCTGCGCAGGAAACCCGAAGGCGCGGCCTGACCAACTTCCCGACGAGCCAGGCGGTTACAACGGGTTCCAGGGACTCTTCGGAGCGAAGTACGTCAACCCGGCGATCACCGGTGGAAGTGCAGCCGTGAACGATCTGGACGGCCATCCCGTCGGCGACCAGTTCGGCCAGCCTGGGTTCCCGGGCTTCGACGGCCTGTTCGCGAGCACAACGCTCGCCTACGTTGCACAGATGCAGGAAGCCGGAATCCCGGTTACGTTCGGCTATATCTCGGACGCACACGACGAGCACGGCGTCTCCGGGGAGATCCACATCTCTGACGGTCCGGGCCAGGCGCCGTACGTTGCCCAGCTCAAGCGTTACGACGAGGCGTTTGCGAAGTTCTTCGACCGCCTCGCCGCCGACGGGATCACGAAGGACAACACTCTCTTCATGTTCACGAACGAAGAGGGCGACCACTTCGTCGGCTCGCAGCCGACCCCGTCAGGGTGCGACGGCGTCAATGTTCCGTGCTCGTACAGCACGGTCAGCGAGGTCAATGCAAACCTCGCAGGCCTGCTGGCAACACAGCAGGGAATCACGACGCCGTTCACGGTGCACTCGGACATGTCGCCGACGATCTACATCACCGGCAACCCGGCTCGTGACGCAGCCGTCACGCGCAACTTCGGCCGCGCCCTGAGCAAGCTCACCGCGGTGAACCCGATCACCGGCACGAGCAACAACCTGAACGTCGCCGTTGCCGATCCAATCGGCATGAAGGCACTGCACATGATCACGGCCGATCCGCAACGAACACCGACGCTTACGTGGTTCGCTCATCCGGACTACTTCTTCTTCGCTGCCGCGGCGAACTGCGCATCGCCGTGCGTCTTCATACCGCCGCCCGGCAACTTTACGTTCGCCTGGAACCACGGCAGCATCGATCCCGAGATCGCGGCGAGCTTCCTCGGAATCGTTGGCCCGGGCGTTCGCAACAACGGCGATGACGCAACCTGGGCAGACCACACAGACGAGCGTGCGACGATGCTGAGCCTGCTCGGGCTCAATGATACGTACGCTCACGACGGACGCGTCCTCGTCGACCAGCTCTACGACTGGGCCGTGCCGCAATCGCTGCGGGCTCACCGCGAGACAGTGCGGAGGCTCGGCGAGGTGTACAAGCAGCTGAATGCGCCGTTCGGCACCTTCAGCATGAACATGCTTGCGCTCTCGAATCGGGCGATCTCCAGCGGCACCTCGGCGAACGACGGCACGTACGCGACCCTGGAGGGCCAGATCCAAACGCTGACGTCCCAGCGTGACACGCTCGCGTCGCAGATTCGGGCGGCGTTGAACGGGGCTGCGGCGGGCAGCGCGTTGAACGAGCAGCAGGCGAAGGGCTGGATCGACCAGGCGCAGAACCTGCTCAACCAGGCGGCCGCAGCAGCCTCCTGAGGCGCTTCATCTCGGAGGGCTCGAGCTCGCGCCAGCGGCCGGTCTCGAGCCCTTCGAGCGTCAAGCCTGCGTAATGGCTGCGATGCAACTGCAGGACAGGGTGGCCGACGGCCTCGCACATTCGCTTGACTTGATGCTTGCGGCCCTCATGCAGCGTCAGCTCGAGCTTCGCGGGGCCGAGCCGGCGGACAGCCGCGGGAGCGGTGCGGCCGTCCTCGAGGTCGACGCCTTCCGTGAGTTGCCGCAGTGCCTCGTCATCGGGCTCGCCCTCCACCTCCACCTCGTAGACCTTCTCGACGCCGTAGCGCGGATGCGCGAGGCGGTGCGAGAGCGGGCCGTCGTTCGTGAGGAGCAGCACGCCCGTGGTGTCGGCGTCGAGCCGGCCGACGGGGACAATCCGCTCCGGGATTTCCTCGACGAGTTGGACGACGGTCGGACGGCCTTGCGGATCACGGGCCGTCGTCACGGTTCCGGGGGGCTTGTGGAGCAGCACGTACTTCAGCTCCTGCGCCGTGACTGGCTCGCCGTCGACCTCCACCCGATCGCCCGTGTGGACGTAGGTGTTGAGCTCTCCCGGTAGGTCGTTCACCCGGACGCGCCCGGCCTTGATCAGCTCGTCCGAGCCGCGCCGGGAGGCGATTCCGGCCCTCGCG
>DASWGR010000022.1:0-4215 GCA_036393535.1 Gaiellaceae bacterium
CGGGTGCCGCCGCGTTCACGACCGTCGCCGGCGTTCCGCTCAAGTTCTTCGGCGACTACGCCGGCATCGCCGCGTCCTCGATCTCCGCACACCCCGTCTGGGACCAGTCTCAGACCTTCTCCGACCAGCAAGCCAACCCGACGAACACCCACCAGCGCTCGTTCAGCGCGCGGATTCAGTAAGAGGAAGGCGGCGGCAGGAGCCCGCGCTCCTGCCGCCTACCTTGTTTGAACGGCAAGACGATCCCCAACGGCCCGCTGGGCGGAAAGTCGGCGGCGGGTGACGATTACGTCAGAGCTGAAGGCGCGGAGAGGCAATCGCGAGATGGACGTTCCTATAAATGTGAAGTGCGTTTGCGGGTGACGCCGATCGGTCCGGCGCCGCAGTTGATCGTGACCGTGCGCGTCGTTGCTGTGCTGGCTGGGGCGAGGGCGGCGAGGTCGGCGCGGAGGGTGTAGTAGACCTCGCGGGCAATGTAGCGCTTGAGGCAGCGGATGATCTCTTTCATAGGTCAGACCCCGGCGAAGTACCCGCCGAGATCTTCACTGTTTGCGCAACGTCTGGTTCTGCCCACTCATTCAAGCGAACCTTGCTCGGGTTTGTGCGCTGTTGGAAACTGTCCCGATGATGCGTCCTCAGACCCGGTACGCAAAGAGCGGCGCGGTCAACATCGCATTCCAGGTTGTCGGCGACGGGCCGTTCGACCTCGTCTTCGCGCCCGGATTCGTCTCCAACGTCGAGTTCGGCTGGGAAGAGCCGACGCTCGAGAAGTTCTACGGGCGGCTTGCGTCGTTCTGCCGACTCATCATCTTCGACAAGCGCGGCACCGGTCTGTCGGACCGGGTCAGCGGCGTCCCCGATCTCGAGACTCGAATGGACGACGTGCGCGCGATCATGGATGCAGCCGGTTCGGAGCGAGCAGCCGTGCTCGGGTACTCAGAGGGTGCAGCGATGGCCGCTCTCTTCGCGGCCACGTATCCCGA
Organism: Gaiellaceae bacterium; assembly: GCA_036393535.1. Classification (GTDB taxonomy): domain Bacteria; phylum Actinomycetota; class Thermoleophilia; order Gaiellales; family Gaiellaceae; genus 3-1-20CM-4-69-9. Next base: position 984 of record DASWGR010000022.1, read on the forward strand.
GCGAACGCCCGCGCTCATCCTGTATGGGGCATTCATGTTCTGGGAGTGGCAGTCTGAGCGGAGCGAGACATTCCGGCGACCCTCGCGCGAACAGCTACTCGAAGAGGTCGAGCGACGCTGGGGTCAGCCTGACTACTGCGACGAGCTGCTTCGAGACGACGCTCCGTCGATGGCCGAGCAGGAAGAATTCCGACGCTGGTATGCGACACGGCTGCGGCTCGGCGCGAGCCCGGGCGCGGCACGCGAGCTCATGCGGATGAACATGGAGACCGACGTCCGATCGGTGCTTTCGTCGGTTCGAGTACCGACCCTGATTCTCCACCGGGTGGGCGACCGTAACTGCGATGTCAAGAACGCCCGGTACGCCGCTGCGCAGATTCCTGATTCACTCTGCGTCGAGCTCCCGGGCGAGGATCATCTTCCATGGGTCGGAGACAGCGAGGCGATCGTCCGCGAGATCGAGCGGTTTCTGACCGGCATCTGGGAGCGCGGCGGCTGGGAGGAGCCCGAACCGGAGCGTGTGCTCTCGACCGTTCTCTTCACGGACATCGTCGGCTCGACAGCACGGGCGGCCGAGGTGGGCGACCGAGGTTGGCGCGAGCTTCTGGAGCAGCATCACGCGCTCATCCGCAGACACCTCGCACGCTTTCGCGGGCGCGAGCTGGACACGGCCGGGGACGGCTTCTTCGCCAGCTTCGACGGCCCCGCACGAGCCATTCGCTGCGCGAGCGCGCTGACCGACGCAGTTACCGAGCTCGGGCTCGAGATCCGTGCGGGCCTGCATACCGGTGAGTGCGAGCTCGTGAACGAAAGATCGGCGGGATCGCAGTGCACATCGGCGCTCGGGTCGCCAAGGAAGCTCAGGCCGGCGAGGTGCTCGTCTCTTCCACGGTCAAGGACCTCGTCGCGGGCTCAGGTCTGCAGTTCCGCGAACGCGGAAGCGCCCAGCTGAAAGGGGTGCCCGGCGAGTGGCGGCTCTTCGCCGTGAAGCGCCTCGACGCACCAAGCTGAGTCCCGAGCGCCGGGACCGGGTGAGCGCCGTGTCCCCGGTTGGAACGGGGACCTCCACCCCGGCGCCGCCGGCCGACCGCGACGAGCGGCCGCTCTGGCAGATCGTCGCGCTCCTCTATACGGGCCTCGCCTTGTTGGCCGTGCTCTTGATCGGCGTCTGCTTCCTCGTCGCATACCTCGTGACCGGAAGCGCGTACTAGCGACTCGACGGCCGAGGCCGGCAGGGTTTGCTCATGCGCGTCGAGGCGTATGATCCACCCATGCTTCGACGGCCCCGAAGCAGCGTTGCGGCGTTCGCCGGCATCTTGACGTGCGTCTGCCCGGCTGCGGCTCGGGGCGAGCTTCCGGTGCTGGAAGGGGAATTCTTGTGAGCGGCTACGAGGTAGCAGAGGATGCCCGGCGCGGCATCGCATCCGATCGGCGGCGCGTCGACGAGCTCGAGGCGATGCCCGACGAACAACTGTTCAGGAAGATCGTCGAGCTCGAAGGAGCGGTCGAGGACGCGGTCAACGAGGTGAGGGATCGCTCTGACACGCTCGTTCGGGCCGTGGGCGTCGCGCTCGAGCGCTGGATGCCCGAAACGGTCGCCGAGAAATGGCGCGAGGCGGGTTCAGCCGAGCGGCAAGGCTGACCCCCTCGCTGATCTGAACCGCGGTTACTCGCCGCGATCGCGGGCGTCGAAGCCGAAGCCGCTTTTGCGGACGCAGAAGCTCGCTTCCCCGTTCCGCGCGGGCGCAAGTTCCACGCCTGCGGTGCGGTCGAGTCGAACACCGAGCTCGCGGTCCAGGCCGCCTTCCGCGACTCGAAGCGTCACGAATCCCTCTCCCGGGCCGGCTCGCAGGTCGCGCGCCTGGACACGACGGCCGTCATCGAGTTCGATCGTGAGTCGGACCGCACCGTCGTACCGGTTTGCGAAGTCGCGCGCGCTGCGTTGCACATCCGCGACCCAGATGCTCGCCGCGCCAACGGCAATGGTCACCTGTTCGTAGTCCGGCCGTCGCTCCCGTTCGCGCTCCGGCTTCTCGGGCGGCGGAAGCGGGACCTCGTGCACCGCCTGTGTCATCGCCACGGCACCTTACAGTGCGCCGATGCGCCGGTGGCACGCCGAAGTCGTCGTCGACGAGGAGCTTGCGCGGCAGCTCATCGGCCAGTTCCCCGAGCTGACGCTTCACTCGCTGCGACCGTTCGCGGAGGGCTGGGACAACGCTGTCTGGGTCGCGAACGAGCAGTGGGCGTTTCGGTTTCCGCGCAGGACGATCGCCGTTCCAGGCGTCGAGCTGGAGATTGCGACGCTGCCGCTCCTCGCACCGATCCTGCCGCTGCCGATTCCCACTCCGGTGTTCTTCGGACGTCCCGCCGACGGCTACCCGTGGCCGTTCTTCGGGAGCGCGTTACTGCAAGGGCGCGAGGCGTGCGACGCAGCGCTCGACGATGAGGCCCGCGTGGGCGTTGCGCTCGAGGTCGCCGCCTTCCTGCGGCACCTGCACGCAGTCGACGTCCCGCACGAGCTCCCGATCGATCCGAACGGCCGCGCAGCGATGGAATTCCGCGTGCCGCGGACGCGCGGGCAACTCGCGGAGGTCGAACGCCTCTGGCGCCCGCCGCCCGCCGTCGAACGCCTGCTCGACGAGGCCGAGCGGCTGCCGCCGGCCGCGCCCCGCGCCGTCGTGCACGGTGACCTGCACTTCCGGCACCTGCTGGTCGACGACGCGCTTCGGCTGAGCGGCGTGATCGACTGGGGCGACCTCTGCCGCGCCGATCCCTCGGTCGACCTGCAGCTCGTGTGGAGCTTCGTGCCGCCGGCGGGTCGCGCGGACGTCCTGCGCACGTACGGGCCGGTCACCGACGAACAGTTGCTTCGCGCCCGCGTCCTCGCGCTCTCCCTCTCCGCCGCGCTCGCGGTCTACGGACACGAGGAGCGGCTGGCGAACGTCGAACGCGAGGCGCTCGACGGGCTCGAACGTGCGGCGACCGACGCCGGCTAGGAATACTCGGACGCGCGCCTGTCGAGCCCGCAGCGACGATCCGTTCCGGAGCGCCGCTCGGGCACATCGCCCCGCTTACTGCGCACCCGGCGCTCCCGTCCCGAACGTCGCTCCATGCCCGCACGCCGCTCGGCGACGGCCCGGATGGCCGCCAGTGCGTCGGCGCGGTTCGAGAACGCAGGGACGATCGTGCCGAGACGCGTCAGCTCGAACAGGCGCTGAACCGCCGGCCCGGT
>DASWGR010000023.1:0-2112 GCA_036393535.1 Gaiellaceae bacterium
CGGGGGGAGAGAAAGAGAGGGTTCTTCATGCGTTTGTTCGTCTCCGCAGCGTTGCTCGCACTCGCGTTCGTCTTTCCGGCAGGCGCCCTCGCCGCGACCAAGGCGGGACAGCCGTTCCCGACCAACCTGTACACCGTGCCCGACGAGGCGCAGATCACCGGTCTGCGCGTCGACCTGCCGAAACCTGATTGCGCAACCCACCCGTCCGATTGCGCGGACGTGGCGGTCCTTGACACGCTCGACGGATTCAACATCCAGCCGAGGATCTCGATCCCGTTCTCGGCTCCGATCGATCTTTCCACGGTCTCGAGCTCGACCGTCTTCCTCGTGGGCCCCCAGGGCCACGTCGTCGGGATCAACCAGGCGGTGTGGGAGCCGCTCACGAATACGCTGCACGCCGAGAGCAACGAGCAGCTCGCCCAGGACACGACGTACCTGCTCGTCGTCACGCGCGGCGTGCGCGGCACCGACGGCGAGCCGCTCGACGCGACGGACTTCCGCCAGGATCTCAACTACGGCCAGACGAAGGACCCAGCCTTGAAGGCCTACCGGAAGGCGCTCCTCGACGCGCTGCCGATGGCGATGGCGGGCGGCGCGAACCCGAGCGAGATCGCCGATGCGAGCGTCTTCACGACGCAGAGCATCGACGCGATCTCGCGCAAGATCCGCTCGCAGCTCAGCGCCGGACCTGCGTCCTTCACGCTGGGTACGGCAGGCGAGCGGACGGTGTTCCCGCTCTCCTCGGTCGCCGGAATCCAGCTCAGGCGGCAGACCGGGACGTCGACGTTCACGAGCTCGTTCCTGCCGACCCCCGCGCTCTCCATCTTCCCCGGCTCCGTCGGCGCGGTCGCGTTCGGCTCCTACGCGTCGCCCGATTACGAGAACCCGGCCGAGGTGATTCCCGCGGTCGGGACGAGGACCGGAACGCCCCTCCCGCAGTCGACGAACCGGATCCAGTTCACGCTCTTCCTCCCGGCCGGCACGAAGCCGGCCGGCGGCTGGTCGACGGCGATCTTCGGCCACGGGTTCACCGACAGCAAGGACGGAGCCCCCTGGGTGGTCGCGTCCTCGCTCGCGCATGCGGGCATCGCGACGATCGCCATCAACGTCGTCGGCCACGGCGGTGGTGCGCTCGGGACGTACACGGTGCTGCGCACCGCCGGAGCGCCCGTCACGCTGCCGAGCGGCGGGCGGGGGATCGACCAGGACGGCAACGGCACGATCGACTCGACGGAGGGCGTGAGCGCCGTCGGCGCGCAGTCGCTGATCGGCACCCGCGACGGCCTCCGGCAGACGACGATCGACCTGATGCAGCTCGTGAAGGTGGTCGAGGGCGGCGTCGACGTCGACGGTGACGGGTCGCCCGACCTGAGCGGCTCGCGGATCTACTACGCCGGCCAGTCGTTCGGGGGCATCTACGGCGTGCAGCTCCTCGGGCTCGAGCCGGACATCCGTGCAGGCGTCCCGAACGTGCCGGGCGGGCCGATCATCGAGATCGCGCGGTTGAGCCCGAGCTTCCGGCCGCTGGTCGGGATCTCCCTGATCACGCGGACCCCGTCGCTCTACAACGCGGTGCCGAATGCGTCGTTCACGTCGTTCGTCGAGAACATCCCGCTCCGCAACCTCCCGCTCCTGGTCGACACCGTGCCGGGCGCGTCCGCGATCCAGGCTCTGATCGACAAGACGGAGTGGGCGCAGCAGGCCGCCAACCCGGCGGCGTATGCGCCGTTCATCACCCGGCCGGTGATCATCCAGTTCGCGCGTGGCGACAAGACGGTTCCGAACCCGACGGCGACCGCGATCCTGCGAGCCGGCCAGCTCGCGTCGCGCGCGACGCTCTTCCGCAACGACCTCGCGTTCGCGGCGAACCCTGCGGTGAGCAAGAACCCGCACACCTTCCTGACGAACATCGTCGGAGCGGGTGCGCCGTACGCGCTCGCCGCCCAGCAGCAGATCGCCACGTTCTTCGCAAGCGACGGGGCGATCACCATCGACCCGGACGGGCCGGGGCCGTTCTTCGAGACCCCCACGTCGATGCTGCCGGAGGACCTCGCGTTCATCCCGTAGCGGCCCGTCCCTGACGAAACGTGGAGAGAGTGCCGTGAGGCGCTC